>JANLYK010000532.1:0-2209 GCA_031365595.1 Chloroflexota bacterium
GCGGCCTCCGGATTTCGCGCGGGCGCCTGCGAACAGGGTCGGTCCCCATTTCCGATAGCCGCATATTCGCGGGCGACACCCAACCGAGGGCCGGCCGAACGCGATCTGCGGCTATTCGAAGCGATATGCGGCTATTCGAAACGGCAGCGCTGTGTCGCTTCGCACCAAGCTCGAAACCTGGCGTGCTGAGCTGGCGACGGGCCGGACCCCGGTCGCACGGTTTCGACCGATGAGTTTTGTCTCCACTGGCCGTCTGGAATGTGGCATCCTGCCCACGTTCTGGAGGGACACATGAGCCATACGACTGCGGAAGACGCCGCGCTGAACCTGTCGCCGCGAGCGAAGCTCGAGATCCTCGGCGCGATCCTGCTCGCGATGTTCCTGTTCGCGCTCGACCAGACCGTGGTCGGCGTGGCGCTGCCCAAGATCGTGACCGATCTCAATGGCAACGACCTCTACACCTGGGCCGTCACGGTGTACCTGCTGACGGCCACGATCAGCGGCCCGATCTACGGCAAGCTCTCGGACCTGTTCGGGCGGCGACCGATCGTGATCTTCGCGGTCAGCCTGTTCCTGATCAGCTCGGCCCTGTGCGCCCTGAGCCAGGAGATGTGGCAGTTCATCCTGTTCCGCGGTCTCCAGGGTCTCGGCGGCGGCGCGATCTTTCCGATCGCGCTCGCGGTCATCGCCGACCTGTACACCCCGGCCGAGCGAGGCAAGTACCTCGGCCTCTTCGGGGCGGTGTTCGGGCTCTCGTCCCTCGTCGGCCCGGCCCTCGGCGGGATCATCACCGACAACTTCGGCTGGCACTGGATCTTCCTGATCAATATCCCGATCGGGCTCGTCTCACTGTTCATCCTGTGGCGCCTCCTGCCCGCGATCAGGCGGCCGGACGCCGGCCGGAACATCGACTATCTCGGGGCGGCGGTCTTTGCCGCGGCCATTGCCTCGTTCCTGATCGGGCTCACGAACAAGCAGACCGGGCAATGGGCGGATCCGCAGGTCGGTGGTCTGATCCTGCTCGGGCTCGCCCTCGGGGCGGTGTTCCTGTTCATCGAGTCGCGCGTTCCCGAGCCGATCGTTCCGTTGGCTTTGTTCCGGATCCGGACCTTCACGATTTCCGTCGCGGCCACGTTCCTCGCCGCGTTCGGGTTCTTCAACGCGATCATCTTCCTGCCGCGCTGGTTCCAGACGGTCGCCGGCGCGAGCGCCACGGAGTCCGGCTACAACATCCTGCCATTGCTCTTCGGATTGATCTTCGCCGCGATTGCGTCGGGCCAGATCGTGGCTCGCGTGGGCCGCTACAAGTTCCTGATGGTCGGCTCGCTCGTGCTCCTCGCGTTCGCCCTGTTCCTGATGACGAACCTCCGGGCGGGCACCGATCGGCCGGTCCTGTGGCTGTGGATGGTTCTCGCCGGGCTCGGGATCGGGCCGTCGCTGGCGGTGTTCACGCTGATCGTGCAGAACGCGGTCAATCCCGATCGGATCGGGGTCGCGACGAGCAGCCTGACGTTCTTCCAGCAGATCGGCGGAACCGTCGGCCTGACGATCGGCGGGACGCTGTTCGCGGACCGGCTCACGGCCGAGATTCCGAAGCAGCTCGTGGCCTCGGGCGTCCCGCAGCAGATGGTCGACACGTTCGCGGCCGCGGGCGGCGGCGCGGGCGGCGGAGCGCTCGACCTGACCGGCACGGGCGACCTCGGCGCCCGGATCCTGGCGAGCGTGCCGGACCCGTTCAAGGAGCTCGTCGCGCCCGTGATCCCGAACATCGTGAAGGGCATCCACGAGGCGTTCTCGATCGCGCTCGCATCGACGTTCTGGGTCGGGATCGCCGGGGCGCTCGTCGCCGCGATCCTGTGCCTGTTCCTCGTCGAGGTCCGGATGCGGACGACGATGCACGGTGGCGACCACCTCGACGCGCCCGGCTGACCGCTGACAGCTGATCGGCGACGGCCGGGAGTTCGTGGGCGCCGCCGCTTCGTCTGAATGCGAGCGCGCAGCGCAACGGCACCTCCTCCCTGTTTCGAATAGCCGCATAACCCGGGGGTCGGCTCTAGTCGCGCGTCACAGGCCGAGGACGAATCGTAGCGCCTGGTCGACCGCCGCCATCGCCTCGGGATTGGCTCGCGCGACGCGGGCCCCAAGCGATCCGACAGGCCGAGTGAAGACCTGGTCGACCTTGGCGTAGCCGTCGCGATCGAGCCCGCTG
>JANLYK010000540.1:0-7152 GCA_031365595.1 Chloroflexota bacterium
GAGCGCTGTGCGGTGGCATTCCGGGCCCGGCAGGGGGCCGACACCGCGTACGAGACCTTCCGTCGGACGCAGCGGACCCACGATGAGCACGCCGCCCGCGCCGAGGAGGCCGCGCTCGCTGCCGACCCACGGGCGGTCCGGGCTGCGAAGGAATCGGCCCAGCGCGAGTTCCACGCAGCACGTGGATCGGCCCGCACCCGCGACGACGTCGAGGCAGGAGCCCGATCCTGGCTCGCGGAGATCAACCGCATCAATCACGCCACTCGGGAAGCCGCGGCCGCCGCCGAACGCGATCGGGTGGCCGCGACGGCCCTCGCGGCCGAGCTCGAGCGCCTGGCCTTGGAAGCCGACGCCGCTCGGATCTCGGCCGAACGGGCCGAGGAGGCGTGCATTGCGGCGCGCGAAGCCGTGGCCGACTGCGACGAGGCCCGGATCCTCGATGAGGCCGCGGCGGCTCGGCCGGACGAGCAGGACGAGCAGGTCGACGCCGAAGAGAACGTTCGGATCGCGGCGGCCACCCCACCACCCGAGGACGAATTCGCGTTTGCGACGCCGATGGCCTCGCGATCGGGCCAGGACCCCCGCATCTTGCGAATCCTGCGCGGCGATCGGGAGGCGATGCTCGGCGCAGTGGCCCGACTGGCCGGCGACGACCCGGAGGCTCAGCGGCTGTGGCAGATCCGGCTCGGCGGTCTGGCCGAGGCCCTGATCGCGCGTTCGATCGAGGCAGCGTCCTTCGACTTCCCTCCGGAGCATGCGTTCTGGGGGCCGTTCAACCAGGGCCAGAATCGCGACATCGCGGCGGCCCTGTCATCGATCGGCTTCCGCTTCGACGGGTTCGGCGGGTGGGTTGACGATCGCCTACCGAGCCAGCGCGACCTCGCGATGGCCGTCGGCTACGCCGGGCTCGACCCGATGCGCGTCCGGCACTGGCCCAGCGAGGCCGAGACACGCGACCTGCTCCGCGACGTCCGGGTCGCGGCCGACGAGTACGTCGCCGGCGCGGCCGGCGGGATGACGCTCGGCGAGCTCGTGACCCTGCTCGGACGACGGGCCGACGGCCTGACCGAGCTCTGGAACGAGTGGGGAACCGTCCGCCCGATCCTTCTCGAGGCGGGCTGAGCGTCAGGATCGATCGGACGAGCCCGCCGCAGCAGTGTCCGACGCGGCCCGGGCTTCGGGATCGGGGCCTTCGTCGTCATCGTCGTCGATCACGACCAGGCGGAGCGCCTCGGCCGCCGCGACGCCGATCGGCTCCCCTTCCTCGGCCGCCCATGCGGTCATCCGCTCGGCCAGCCTGGCTGGATCCTTGATCTGGCTGGCATGGGCAAGGAGAGCGTCGATCTTGCGCCCGAGCGTCGCCCCGATGTCGACCCGGACGTTCGGCTCGTTCGGCCAGAAGAGGTACATGCGCTTGACCGGGTGGGCCGCGAGGCCACTTCGGGCCAGCGACGGAAAGGCCATCGGGTTGCGCGCCGCCGGGTAGACCGCGTCGACTGCCGCGAGGCCCGCCGCGCGGTGGTCGGCGTGATTGATCCCGCCGCCGCGGTAGAAGATCACGCTCGGATCGGTGGCGAGGACGGCGTCCGGGCGGAAGGCCCGGATCTCGCGCACGAGGTGCTCGCGCAGGATCAGGTCGTTGACCAGCGCGCCGTCGGGCATGTGCAGGAACGACACGCCGGCGTAGCCGATGATCGCGGCGGCGGCCTCCTGCTCGGTCTCGCGCAGGGCGGCCAGATCCAGTGGATCGGCGTCCGGGTCTTCGCCGCCGGCATCGCCGCTCGTGCAGCACACCAGCCAGCCGGTCGATCCCGCGTCGATCCAGCGGGCGGCGGTTCCGGCCGGACCGAAGTCGGCATCGTCGGGATGGCCGGCGATGACCATGAATCGCTCCGGGCGCCAAGCGTGGGCTACGTCATTCACAGGGGGCCGTTCCGTCCCATGGTCCTCTTGTTTCGCCGAGTACGGCGGCGATATGATCACCGCCGAGGCTTCGCTCGTCTCCCCCCACGAGCGAAGCCTCATTCGCTGCCTTGCACCGCCACGTCGCCGGTTCGCGCTCGGCCGACATTACGATCGCCCGGTCACCGCCGACGCGGACTGAGCCTCATCGAGGGCGGCGATGACCTCGGCCGCGTGACCCTCCGGCTTGACCTTCGCCCAGGCTCGGGCGATCCGACCCTCCGGGTCGACGAGGAAGGTCGTCCGGGCCACGCCCATGTAGGTCTTTCCGTAATTGTGCTTCTCGACCCATGTCCCGTACGCCTCGGCGACGGCATGGTCGGTATCGGCAAGGAGAACGAAGGGCAGCCCGAACTTCTCGCGGAACGCCTTCTTGCTCGCCGCGCCCTGCGGACTGATCCCCCAGACGTCGGCGCCGCGCTCGTGGATCGTGTCGTTCGCATCGCGGAACTCGCACGCTTCGACGGTGCAGCCGGGCGTGTCGTCGGTCGGATAGAAGTAGACGACCGTCCAGCGGCCGCGCTGATCGGCCAGCCGGTGGATCGTGCCGGTGTCATCGGGGAGGCCGATCTCGGGCGGGATCGTGCCGATGTCAGGGGTGCTCATCCGACGAGCGTAACAGGGGTCTCGGCGACGAGGAGCCGACCGACCTGGAGCTCGATCGAGGCATCGTCTCTGTCGCGGATGTTCGACAGGCCGCGCGATGGGCCGAGCGGGAGTGGCTCGCCGCGGAGCGGGTAGCGCAGGCCCATGGTGATCACGCCGAGAACGTCACCACCGAACGGCATGAGCGAGATCAGGTCGCCGATCCGGCCACCGAGATCGTGCCGGCCCGGACCGACCAACCGGATCCGCGCCGCGCCGTCGACGATCCGGACGTCGCAGCCGGCCAGCCGCGAGTCGGCCAGCAGCCACACGTTCGCGAGAGCGTGATCGAACCGGGCGCCGCCGAGCGCCCCGACGACCGTGATGCGCCGCGCGCCGACCTCGATGGCCGCCAGGAGCGCGAGCTCGGTGTCGCTCTCGTCCTTGTCGACCGCCAGTCGCCGGATCGGAACGCCGGCGGCGGCCAGGTCGGCGAGGCCGTCCTCGCCCAGCGAATCGCCGTCGCCGACCCACAGGTCGAGGGCCTGGCCGAGTGCCGCGGCGTGGCGTGCTCCGCCGTCGGCGGCCACGGTCCAGCCGATCCCCTCTGACCAGGCGGGCCACGCCACGTCCAGCGCCTCGATCGGATCGCACGTTCCGTCGGCCAGGACCAGGGCGTGGCCGATCCCGGTCATGACCCCTCGGTCGAGCGCATCGATCGCGCGTCGAGGTGGGCGTCTACCCACGCGGTCACGGATCCGGCGACCTCGGCGGCGCCGGCGGCCAGGAGCTCGGCCCGGTCACCGAGAACCGACTCGATTCCGACCCCACGGGCGCCGACGGCGACGGCCATCGCCATGTCCGTCGGGGCGTCGCCAACGTAGATGCACGTCTCCGGGGCATGCCCGTGGCCGGCGAGCTGGAGGGCAAGCCGGAGCGGCGCTGGGTCCGGCTTGTGGACCGGTAGGTCGTCGCCGAAGACGCGGATCGGCAGGAGGGACGCAAGTCCCGTCTGCTCGAGCTGGGGCTCGACGACCTCGCGGTGCCCGGCCGTGACGATCCCGATGGCGATCCCGAACGCCCGCAGGCGGCGCAGCGCGTCGGACACGCCGGCGAAGGCGGCGACCTCCTCACCATTGGCTTCGAATGTCGCCCACCAGAGTGTGTTCGCCTCATCGAGCCGGTTGCGCGGGACACCCAACCGGCTGTACATCTCGCGCCAGTCCGGCGCGTAGTGCTGGCGGTAGCGCACAACGTCGAATGGCAGGCCGAACGACTCCATGACCGTCGCGTTGGCGCGATGGAACGCGCCGAGCGAATCGACGAGCGTCCCGTCCCAATCGAAGAGGATTGCTTCCACGGATGCGATGCTAGCGCCCCGCCCGCACGAAGCGCGGCGCACAGAACGCGCCGTACGAGTCCCTCCACGACTTGATGATGAAATCGTGTCCCCATTGGAGGCGGGAGCGCCTGGATCGGCGTCCTCGTTCCGACGCCCGCCGCGGTCTCGATGCCGTAGACTCCGGCCGTGCCTGAAGCCACTGACCACGCAGGGATCCAGCGCGTTCGCGACGCAGCCGCTCGGAAGGGTGTCGAGCTCGACATCCGGGTCTTTGAGGCTTCAACCCACACCGCCGCCGAGGCCGCTGCGACCGTCGATGCGGAGCTCGGCCAGATCGTCAAGTCGCTGGTGTTCGTCGCACCAGCCGATGATGGCGCGCTCGAGCCGGTGATCTGCCTGGTCTCCGGCCCGAATCGGGTCGACCTGGCCCGGCTGGCCGCGGTCACCGGCGAGCGTGACATCCGCCGGGCGACCGCCCGCGAAGCCCAGGACCTGACCGGGTTCGTCATCGGTGGGATCCCGCCCTTCGGCCACACGAAGCCGGTCCGGACGATCATGGATCCCGACCTCGGCCGGTTCCAGATCGTGTGGGCCGCCGCCGGCACAGCGACGGCCGTGTTCCCGGTCCCGCCGGCCACGCTCCGGATCCTGGCCAACGCGATGGTCGCCCCGATCGCTGAGGAGCGACGAGCGGCGGACATCGAAGCCGAGGCCCAGTCCCAGCGCGACCGCGACGATTCGACCGGGGTCGGCGACCTCGTCGGCGGCGCAACCACATCGAACGCGGGGGCGTGACCGCCGACGGCCCGAGTCGCGCGTCAGCCCTGCCGCGCGACGCGACGATCGGCTATCCCGGCGGCCTGCGCGCGCGCTGGCGCTGGGCCGGCAGCGGCCAGGGAGCGGCGGTGTTCGCGCTGTCGGAGGCGGGCGGGACGCTCGAGGACCTCAGCCCGCTCGTCTCCCCGGACTTCGAGCAGCTCTGCCGGGCCGAGCTCCGGATCGACGGCCCAGCCGGCGCCTGGACGGTCCGACTGGCATCGCTGATCCAGGACGAGCCGGCTGGCCTCGTCTGGGACGACGCCGGGCTGTTCATCGTCAAGTACGGCTTCCACACGTGGGCCCTCGAGAGCCGGACCGGCGTCCTGCGCTGGTCGCACCGTTCGGCATCGCCCCTGCTCGCGGTGTTCGGCTCGCCGCGCCTGGCCCATCTGCTCGTCCAGTCCGAGGTCGAGACGTTCGCGATCGAGCCGGATGGGACGGTCGGTTGGCGGATCGCCCACAGCGATGTCGTGACCGAGGCGTCCCTCATCGGAGGGAGCCTCGTTCTGACGAGCTTCGCCGGCCAGGTCAGCGCGCTGGATCCGGCCACTGGCCGAGCCACCGACGGCTGACGCCGCTCCTCCGCGGGGCCCGGGATCCGGCTGGCCGGGGACGGACGGTGGACAACCGACCAACGGCGCTACAGGTTCGTGGATAACCGCATTGACCCGCCCGATCCGGGGCCGTAGCGTGAGTGTCAGCCCGGAGGGGCCGAGCGCAGGCTAACGGCAGCGATCACATCAACGCCCACGCCGCGAGTAGGTTCCTTCGGGTCTTTCCATGCCCGCCGTGGCCGCCCCGGACCCAGCCGGCGAGGAGCGAAGCGGGCGACGAACCCGCTGCCGGATATCATCCGGCCGGTGACACCCCTCCTCCTCGGCGCCGCGGGTCTGCTCGCCTTCGTGGTCGGCGGGATGGTCCTCCGGACGTTCGGCCCTCAGTACCGCATCGGGCGACTGCTGGCGACGACTCCCAGGGTCACCGTCGCCGAGGCGAACCGGCTCGCGGCCGCCGGCCGGCGGACCTACGTCCGGGTCGACGGGCGGATCGACGCAGCCGACGAATTCGAGGACGCCGATCACCGCGCGCTCGTCCTGCGTCGAGTGCGCCTCGAAGCCCGCGTGGGGCGCGACTGGCATTCGTTCGAGGACCATCGCCAGGTCGTTCCCTTTGCCGTCAACGAGGGCCTCGACTCGATCGCGATCGACATCGACGCCCTTGGCGACGGCCTGATCGTTGTCCCGCGCGAGTCCGTGGGGCGGGCCGCGGACCTGCCCGATCGGGTCCCCGAACGGTACGGACCGGACACGATCGTCCGGGCGCGGATCGAGCAGTTGTCCTCGGTGGAACACGCGACGGTGCTGGGTTACCCGGTTCCCGGCCCGTCCGGACCAGCCGCGCCGGTCGAGACGGCCGCCTCGAGGCCGATCGCATCAGACCCGGACGGTGCCCCGCCGGCCCGCCTCACGGCCGGCCGTGGCCGGCCACTGATCGTGACGGTCCTCGAGACCGACGAGGCGATGCGGATCCTCGCCGGAGGTGACGCCGAACGCACACGGTTCGCGGCCGCCCTCCTCGGCGCCGGTGCGATCCTGGTCGGGGGAGCGCTCGTCTGGGCGATCGTGGCGGCACTGCTGCCGGCCGTGATCGCCCTCGTCCCGAGCGCCGCAGGGCTCGTCGACTCGGCCCTCGCGGCATCGCCCGAGCCATCCGTCGCGGCCGGCGGCGATCCACGCAGCGACGGCCAGGGGCCGGGGCTGATCGGGACCCCCGGACTGGCGATCGTGGGGGTCGTGGCCATCGGCCTGATCGCGGTCCTCGTGACCGCCTCGTATGTTCGGCTGACCCGGCCCACGCCGCCGCGATCAGGCTCGGGCTCGGCGCGCCCGCCGCACTGAGGTGCCGCCGGCGGGACGCCCGTACCTTCGTCCTATTGGCAAGATCTGTGAGATTGGTAGTCTCCGCCCGTCGACTTGACATTTCCTCCATGAGGGACCGGTGCCGAGCGCGCTTCCCACCCGCCCCATCGATGCCACCCTCTCGGTGACAAAGGCTGCCCGCCTGCTCGGGGTGCACCCCAACACGGTGCGGGCGTGGAGCGACGCGGGCCGCCTCCGCTACTACCGGATCAATCCACGGGGTGACCGGCGCTACCGAATCGGCGACCTTCAGCGGTTCCTCGCGGCTGCCGAGAGCGTTCATGACCTCGGGCCGGGGCCGGCCGCGGCCGGGTCCGTCGCCGGGCCCGCGGGCGCCGTGGGCCAGCGCCGGATGAGCGCCGGCGTGGACCGATCCGAACATGACCCACATCCCGTCGATCGCGATCCGGGGCGGCGTCGGACCGACCTCGCGGTCATCGCGGCACTCGGTCGGATCGCCAGCGAGCCCGACACTCTCGATGACGCCCTGCGCCGGGCCGTCGCCGTCATTCGCGATCGCGGCGA
>JANLYK010000554.1:0-1861 GCA_031365595.1 Chloroflexota bacterium
GCCGACGTCGGTGGTGCCGGACGCGACGAGCGCGCTGAGGAAGGCCGCCCGCTCGGCCTGCTCCCGCTCGAGGTCGCCGGCCTTGCGACCGAGGCGGATCGCGAGCTCGGGCATGACGCCCCACTCGAAATGGTCGAGGGCTGCGCCCGAGTCCGAGCGCGAAGCGAGGACGGCCGGTGGCAGGCGCTGGGTGTGGCCGTGCTCGTCGCGCCCCACCGGCCGGGCGTAGTGGGCGGCCACGACGCGCCGGCGGGGCCGGCCGCCCGGCCCGCGATCGGCGCGCACGATCAGCACGAGCCCGAGGTACGTGAGCTCGTCGTCGGTCAGCCCGACCGGGCGCTCGCGCAGCAGCTCGTGCACGTCCTCGAGCCGATCCGCGTGGATCGTCGCCCCGATGCCGTAGCCGAGCGAGGCCGATCGAACCAGGGTGCGGGCGGCCCGTCCCCAGGTGTAGATCGGCAGGTGCTCCGAGAGCTCGGCCGCGACGAGGTAGCCGCTCGCGGGCGTGATCGGGATCGCGGGCGGCGGGGACGAGAGCACGCGATCTGCATCCGCCGCCCAGCCGAGCGCGTCGGCCTCGGGCAGCCACGCGAAGTCCTCGGCGGCGCCGCCGAGGTCGATCCGGCGGGCGGTCGACGGCAGGAAGTCGAGGAGCGCCTCGAGCAGGGTCGTCTTGCCCGCTCCCTGCTGCCAGCCGCCGACGATCACCGGCAGGCGGGCCTCGACCAGCAGCCACGCAAGGGAGGCCAGTTCGGCGTCGAGGATGCCATCAGCGATCAGCTCGACGATCGAGCGGCGGGACGGCGCGGCGGCGGCGCGGAGAGAGGAGAAGGGGTCGTCGATCACGGCCCGATGAGGACAGGGCCTGACGATTCGACGGACTAGGATGCCGACATGGCACGCCCCGCGCGAACGACCCAGGTTCCAGCCATCGATCTCGCGGCCTCGTCGATCGTGATCGTGCCCCTGACGTCTGACTGCTGGGACGACGTGGCAACCCTGTTCGACGAAGGCGGCGATCCGAAGACCTGCTGGTGCATGTTCTGGCGAGTCCGCTCCAGGGACTGGTCGCTCGGGAGCGCCGCCGAGGCGCGCGAGGGCTTCCGCACCCTTGTCGACGCCGCGCCCGACCCGGCGCCGGGCCTCCTTGCCTACGCGGACGGGCGCGCGGTCGGCTGGGTCAGCGTCGCCCCGCGCGACGACTACGAGCGCCTGACCAACTCTCGCGTCCGGCCGCGGATCGACGACGTCCCGGTCTGGTCGATCGTGTGCTTCGTTGTGTCTCGCTCCGCCCGTGGCCAGCACCTGACGAGCCGCCTGCTTGACGCGGCGATGGACTGGGCCCGAGCTCACGGCGCGCCCGCCCTCGAGGCCTATCCGGTTGCCGCAGACGGCAGGATCCCGGCAACAGTCGGCTATACCGGCCTGCTCTCGACCTTCGAGGCGGCCGGGTTCCGCGTCGTGCACGAGATCGACTCACCGCAGGCCACGGTCCGCCGGGTCATCGTCCGCCGCGACGCCTGAGCGCGTCGCCGGACCCTCAGCCCGGCACGCCCTCAGGCCTCGGTCGGCCTGCGGACGAAGTTGGGGCGGTCATAGCCGAGGTTGAACCCGAGCCGGAGCATGTTGTGGAGCGACGGGTTCGGCTCCTCGGGTGTGTCCGGGCCGGTCTCGGTGATCGCCAACCGGCAGCCCAGGGCCTGCGCGTCGGCCATCCGGCGATGGAAGATTGCCGATTGCCCGCCATGACCGCGATGGCTCTCGAGCGTCGCCCCGAACCCGAACCAGGCGATGTCGTCGATCACGTACATCGCGCCGGCGGCGACGGGCGCCTCGCCATCGAAGCCCAGGTAGTGGGTCC
>JANLYK010000585.1:0-3360 GCA_031365595.1 Chloroflexota bacterium
CCTGTACGCCCCGAACGGCCGGGTCGTCGGCAGCCCGTTCTACGCCGGCAAGCTCAAGTGGTTCGAACGCCTCCGGCGCTGGCTCGACGAGACCGCCTCGCCCGGCGAGCCGCTCGTCCTCGGCGGCGACCTGAACGCGACGCCGGCCGACGAAGACGTGTGGGATGCGGTCCGGGCCCACGGTGGGACGCACGTGTCGGAGCCCGAGCGGGCGGCCCTCACCAGCCTCCGCGAGTGGGGTCTGGTCGATGCCTACCGAACGTTCGTTCCGGACGCGACCGGGCGGTTCTCCTGGTGGGACTACCGGGCCGGGATGTTCCATCGCAACGAGGGGATGCGGATCGACCTGCTGTACGTCACGACGCCGGTCGCCGAGCGAATCGTCTGGGCCGAGATCGACCGCGAGGCCCGCAAGGGACCGCCGATCCCGTCCGACCACGCTCCCGTCGTCGTCGACCTCGACGAGGCCGGGCGCGCGTTCGAGGCGGGCTGGGACGGCGCCCTGTCCCGGATCGCGGCCCGAACCAGGCCCCGGCCGATCAAGAATCGGGCCTGACCGTCAGCCGGCGGCCATGAGCTCCTGGGCCAGGAGATCGGCGATCTCGCGAGCGTTCGTCGTCCCGTAGTTGGCGTAGCAGTTGTTGAACATCAGGTGGACCTCATTCGCCTGAGCGGCCGCCTCGCGGATCTTCGGCACCCACCCCGAAAGCTCGTCGCGCGAGTAGAGGTAGCGGAAGCGTTCGGCCGGGGTGATGTTCTTCGCCTCCCAGGTCGCGGCGTTGCGGCCGTGGAAGCGGACGATCGCGAGGTCCGCCGACGTGACCGCGACCTCGGGCGGGACGCTGCTCTTGAAGCCCTGCGGCTCGTCGACCATGACGAACGGGATCGAGCGCTCGGACAGGAATCCCAGCGTCCGATCGCGGTTCTTGTCGTTCAGCCACGAGCCGTTGCGGAACTCGACCGCGACCTTCATGCCCGCGAGCCGCGCGGCTGCGTCCTCGATCAGGGCTCGGTTCTCGCTCGACGGAAAGACCCACTTCGGGTACTGGAGCAGGATCGAGCCGAGCTGGCCGCGTTCCGCGAGCGGCGCCAGTGCCGAGCGGAACGACCGCCAGACCTCGTCATTCAGCTCGGCCGGAAAGTCCTTGGCGTAGATCCGGGTCTTGGCCTGGATCTCCGCCGGGAGCGCCTCGCGGATCGCCTTGGGCAGGCGGCGCGTCTCGGACCCCTGTCCGGTCATCAGGGCGTGGGCCTTGATGTCGAACGTGAAGTCGGGCGGCGTCCGTTCGGTCCACAGTTGCGCCGTTCGCTCGGCGGGGAGGGCGTAATAGGTCGCGTCGACTTCGACGACCGGGAACGACGAGGCGTAGTAGGCGAGGCGCTCCTCGGCATTGTCGGCGCCTTTCGGGTAGAAGACGCCGGCCGCGGTCATCGTGGGATCCGTCCACGACGCCGTGCCCACGAGCACGCGCGATCCGCCGGTCTCGATCGGCACCGCGGCCACCTGCTCGAGCTCGGCGACGCGGGCCGAGGCAGCATCGGGTCCGGGATCATGATCGTGATCGATCAGGGTCAGCGTCATCATCAAAATCGTATCCCGGGATGACGCCGGATCCCGTCATCTTCCCCGGCCGATCCGGTTTCCCGTGTGAACCTGTGGCCGACTGGGCGTCCAGCGGGCCACCTTCCGGATGGTTGCGCCCAAGCGAAACGAACGACCGCCGCGTGGTCACCTGTCGATCGCCTCCGATCATTCCGCTTGCCGTGAACGACCTCCAAAAGCCTCGCGCTGGGCGGGGACTGGAGGACGTCCGAGCGCGCCCGAACGACGGCCGGGTTGCGCGATCCGGGACGTCGCGGACCGCGTTCCCAAATCCACGACTAGGCTCGCGCGGATGATCGACCGCGCCGATGAGACGCACGGGACCTCCGATGCCGGCTCGCCCGAGATCCGCCTGACCGACCTCACGAAGCACTTCCGCGAGGTCCGCGCGGTCGATCGGGTCTCGATGGACATCCGGCCCGGCGAGTTCTTCTCGATGCTCGGGCCGAGCGGCTGCGGCAAGACCACGACCCTCCGGATGATCGGCGGGTTCGAGCTCCCGACCGCCGGCCGGATCGAACTCCGCGGCCGCGACGTGACCACCGACCCGCCCGACAAGCGCCCGGTCAACATGGTCTTCCAGAACTACGCCCTGTTTCCCCACCTCGACGTCCACGAGAACGTCGCCTTCGGACTCCGACGCAAGGGCGTCGAGAAGTCCGACACGAAGCGCCGGGTCGGCGAAGCCCTCGAACTCGTCCATCTCGGCGGGTACGACAAGCGCAAGCCGCACCAGTTATCGGGCGGCCAGCAGCAGCGCGTCGCCCTCGCCCGGGCGCTGATCAACCGGCCAAACGTCCTCCTCCTCGACGAACCCCTCGGGGCCCTCGACCTGAAGCTCCGCAAAGCCCTCCAGATCGAGCTGAAGCGCGTCCAGATCGAGGTCGGGATCACGTTCGTCTACGTGACTCACGACCAGGAGGAGGCGCTCACGATGAGCGACCGGATCGCGGTGATGCGCGGCGGCAAGGTCGAGCAGCTCGGCACGCCCGAGGAGCTCTACGAACGCCCGACGACACGCTTCGTCGCCGACTTCATCGGCACCTCGAACCTGCTCACGGGCGAGATCGAGTCGATCGACGGCGAGCGGGCGATCGTCCGCCTGTCGAGCGGCGAGACCTGCCACACCGCTGCCGGCGCCGACGTCGTCGTCGGTCGTGCGGTCGAGCTCAGCGTCCGGCCCGAGGCGGTCGCGCTGCACCCCCGCGGCGACGACGACCCGGCCGCCGCGTCGGCAGCCGGTCCCGGGACCCTGTCTGCCGCCGTCGAACAGGTTGCCTATCTCGGCAGCAACGTCCAGTACCTCGTCCGCTCGGTGGGCGGACTGTCGATCACCGCCATCGCGCCGAAGGCCGGGACCCGTCTCCCGGTCGGCGGCGCCGTCGATGTCACCTGGTCGCCCAGCGAGGCCCTCGTCCTCGCCGAGCAGCCGACACAGGAGGAGATCCCGGCATGAACGATCGATTCGCCCGGCCCGCGGCCCTGCCCGCGACGCCCGACGACCTCGAGCTGACCTTTTACCGGGCGCTCGCCGCCCGCCGGATCAGCCGTCGCCAGCTCCTGGAGACCGCGGCCCGGGTCGGCCCGCTCGCCGCCCTCGCCCCGATCCTCGCGGCCTGCGGAGCGGCCGCCACGCCGCAGCCGTCCGTGCCCGCGTTCATCGCCCCGCCGTCGACCGGCCCCGGGTCGGTCGCGCCCGTCGCCTCGGCCAGCGCCGCCCCCACGCCCCTGCCCTCGCCCGAGGCCGAAGTCAACGT
>JANLYK010000023.1:0-2169 GCA_031365595.1 Chloroflexota bacterium
GCGGCCGGTCAGGTCGGAGAGCGTCTTGCGGAGGCGTTCGCTCAGGCTGTCGAACATGGCTCGGCTCGGACTCCGTGGGGGTGAGACCGCTCGGCGTCGCGCGATCGCGCGGGGCCGCTCGGGTGGTGCGCGGGTTCTGACGCACCGAGGCCCGGTGAGTGTAGCGCATGGTCGTGCTCGGTCCCGAGCACCAGTCGGGCCGCCGCGAGCAGGCTGCCCGCTTGCCGGGTCATGTGGAGGCTGGAGCGAACGCCGACCGCCGGCGTGCCCGCACGGTGGGCGTCACGGAGCCTGCGTGACCACTCGGTCGCTGAATGACCCACCGGGCGGGCACGCTGGCCGCCCCCACCGCGGCCGACCGCCGGATGACCCGCTCAGCGGGCAACCGCTCCCGGTGAGGCGATCAGGCGAACAGCGCTGCCACGAATGCGTCGGGATCGAATGGGAGGAGGTCGCCGGCCTGCTCCCCTACCCCGACGAAGCGGACCGGGACGCCGAGGTCGTGCTCGATCGCGAACACGATGCCGCCCTTTGCCGTGGAATCGAGCTTGGTCAGCACGATCCCGGTCAGCCCGACCGACTCGTGGAACGCCTTGGCCTGCTGGAGGCCGTTCTGGCCCGTCGTCGCGTCCAGGACGAAGAAGGTCTCGGGCGCGGCGCCGGGCAGTCGCTTGTCGATGATCCGGCGGATCTTCGTCAGTTCGTCCATGAGATTCGACTTCGTGTGGAGGCGCCCTGCCGTGTCGGCAATGACGAGGTCGGCGTCGCGGGCGACGGCGGCATCGAGCGTGTCGTAGACGACGGCGCCGGGATCCGCGCCGGGGGCGTGCGAGATGATCTGGACCCCGGCCCGGTCGGCCCAGATCATCAGCTGGTCGATGGCGGCGGCGCGGAACGTGTCGGCAGCGGCGAGCAGGACGTGGCGGCCCTCGCCCGCGTAACGCGTCGCGAGCTTGCCGATCGTCGTGGTCTTGCCGGTGCCGTTGACCCCGACGATGAGGATGATCGCGGGCCCTCCCTCGATCGAGGACCGGGGCTCCCATCCCGGCACGCGCGAGACGAGGAGCGCGGCGAGCTCCGCCCGGACCGCAGCCTCGGCGCCGCCCGGGTCACGCCGGCGTCGGGCGTTCTCGACGATGTCCATGGCGAGGGCCGCGCCGACGTCGCCGCCGATCAGGGTCTCCTCGACGTCGTCCCACGATGGGCCCGTGCCGTCGTCGCCAACGAGAAAGCCGCGCAGACGCGACATGAAGCTACCGCGGGTCCGCTCGAGGCCCTCGTCAAGGGATCCGGCCGGTTCCGTTGTGGGCTGGACCGCGATCGGCTCGGGAGCGTCGAAAAAGATCGGCGCGTTCGTGGGCTCGGGCTCGTCCACGGCAGGTGGCGCGCCGGACGCGCCCCAGGCGGCGTCGGGTTCGAAGTCCGCGAGATCGGGCTCCCACGGGCCGTCGTTGGCGATCGCGTCGTCGTCGGTCGGGGGCTCGGGGGTCTCGATCTCCGCCGGGTCGGCGGGCGACTCGGTCGGGTCTTCGCGCTTGCGTCTCCAGAACATCAGCTGACGCCGGCCAGCTCGGCGCTCGCGGTGTCGTCCTCGGCCAGACGCGCTCCGGCCTGCCGATCCGCGATCGCCTGGGCCTCCTCGAGCCGGAGGCTGATCACCCGGCTGACGGAATCGTCGCCGACGGTCACGCCGTAGAGTGCGTCGGCGGCCTCGATCGTGCCCCGGTTGTGGGTGATCACGATGAACTGCGTCTTGTCCGCCAGGCTGCGCAGGGCCTCCGAGAACCGCCCGACATTCGCCTCGTCGAGCGCCGCATCGACCTCGTCGAGGACGCAGAACGGGACCGGCCGGACCTCGAGCATGGCGAACAGGAGCGCGACCGCCGTCAGGGCTCGCTCGCCGCCCGACAGCATCGCCAGGGCCTGGGCCTTCTTGCCCGGCGGCCGGGCGACGATCTCGATCCCGGTCGACGCAAGGTCGGTCGGGTCGGTCAGGGACAGCCGGGCGAAACCGCCTCCGAACAGCTGCTGGAAGCGGGTGTCGAACGCGGTCTCGAGGGCGGCGAAGGTGGTCCGGAATTGCTCCGCGATCATCGTGTTCAGCTCGGCGATGAGCTGACGCGTCTTGTCGATCGCGCTGCGCAGGTCCTGCTGCTGGGTCTCGAGGCT
>JANLYK010000068.1:0-4445 GCA_031365595.1 Chloroflexota bacterium
GACCTCGTGATCGCGGTCGACGCGAACGGGCGCGCATTGGATCCGCAGGGCCTCGACGCGGCGCTTGAGGGGGCGTCCGTCCGGAAGCTCGGCGGCGTCCTCGGCGAGACCGACGGCCTCGGCAGCGACGATCCGCAGGTCGTCGGTGGGATCGGGCTGAACGGCGATTGGCCGGCCGCCGACTTCCCGGCCGAGCTGGACGGGATCATGACCTCCCTGCGGGCCGCTGCCGGCGATCGGCCGCTGGATCCGGCGCTCCTCCTCGACGCGTTCACGTCCCGTCTCGAGACCCGGATCGAGGCCCTCCACGGCGGCCGATTCGACGTGGCCGACTGGGTCGAGCGCCAGGTCATCACCGGCCGGCGGATCGATCTCGTGGCCCCCGACGGAACGGCGGAGACGGTCGTCGCCCGAGGCGTGGACGCGGCCAGCGGAGCCCTCCGCGTTGGCGCTCCGACCGACGCGGAGCCCGACGCCGAGCGCCACGTGTTCGTCGGTGAGATCCGCCACGTCCGCCTGGCGGGGGTGTAACGCCATGGCCCGACCGGTGTTTGGAAGAGTGAGCGTCCCGGGACGTCCGTCATCGGCCCCAGCCGAGGGCCCGGCTCGTGTCGCCTATCTCGATCGTGACCGGCCGTTGGTGGAGGCGGCCCAGCGCGATCCCCTTGCGTTCGATGCGCTCTATCGCAGGTATTTGGCCCAGGTGTACAGCTACGCCTTCTATGAGCTCGGCGACCATCACGAGGCGGAGGACGCCACCGAGCGAACGTTCCTCGCCGCCTTGACGAACCTCGGACGATTCGAGGAGCGAGCTCAGCCGGGCGACGGTGACGGCGCCTCGACATTCCGGGTCTGGCTCTTCCAGATCGCCCGGAATGCCGTCTCCAACCAGCGCCGCGCCCGGCAGCGGCACCCGCAGGCGCCGCTCGAAGCCGCAGCGCTTGTCGCCGATCCCCTCGACATCGAGGCTGGCGCCGCTGCCCGTGCCGAGGCCGCATCCGCGTGGCAGGCCATCGGCCGCCTTCCGGCCGATCGCCGACGAGCGCTCGTCCTGCGCTTCGTCGAGGAGATGTCGACCGCCGAGATCGCCGGCATCCTCGGCAAATCGGAGGGCGCCGTCCGGGTCCTGATCCACCGGGCGCTGCGGAGCGTTGCCCGCCACATGGAGGGCCGCGAGCGGTGATGCCACTCGATCGCGACGCCGCATCGGCCGACGCGCTGCTCACCGACCTCTACCTCGACGCGCTGCTTGCGGGCGCCGTTCTCGACCTCGTCAACGCCGGACCGGCCGGCGCAAGCGGTCGGCTCGACCCGGCAACCGCGCGCGCGGCCGAGCGCCTCCGACATGACCTCGTCCGGGTCCACCCGTCGTTCCGCTTCGAGGAGCGCCTGGCGACGCGGCTCGCCGAGACCGCGTTCGGGATGCACATTCCGCTCGCGGTCGGGGGGGATGCCCGGCTCCTCCCGTTCCCGGCTCGCCCGGCGTCATCCCCGCCCGACGACCTCGTACCGCCCGACATCCGCGCCGACGCCGCCGAGCTCGTTGACCTCGATCCGGCCGCCCATCGCGAGCGGACACGGCCTCTGCTGATCGGCGGGGCGCTCACCTCGGCCGCGATCTCGCTGGCCGGCGCGGCGTTCGTCGCGTGGCGGATCGGTCGGCCCGGCCGGACCGCGACGCCGATGGCGCGTGCCGCGCGGGCGGTTCGTGAGGCGCGTCTCGCGGCTGCGACCGCCGTGCGGCCGCTCGATTCGCCCGCCGTGCGCCGGCGGCTCGACTGACATGCCGATCAAGCTGCCGTCGTTCCGGCCGCGCCGTGACGCCTACCCGCCCGACCTGTGGACGAAGTGCCCGTCGTGTGCCGAGATGCTGTTCAACAAGCAGCTCGACAAGGTCCTTCGGGTCTGCCCGTCGTGTGGCCACCACTTCCGCCTGTCGGCGGCGGCCCGGCTCGAGATGCTCGTGGACCACGGTTCGTTCGCCGAGCGCGACGCGGGCCTCGAGTCCGAGGATCCACTGGGCTTCATCGACCAGAAAAGCTATCCCGACCGGGTCGCGGCGGCCCAGCTCGCGACCGGCATGCGCGACGCCGCGATCTGGGGCTTGGCGGCGATCGACGGCACCGCGCTTGCGATCTGCGTCATGGACTTCGGGTTCATGGGCGGCTCGATGGGCGCCGTCGTCGGTGAGAAGGTCACCCGAGCCGCCGAGCACGCGCTCGCCGCCCGGATCCCGCTCCTCGTCGTGTCGGCCTCGGGCGGGGCGCGGATGCAGGAGGGGACCCTGTCGCTCATGCAGCTGGCCAAGACCGTTGGCGCGATCGAGCGCCTGCGCGGGTCCGGCGTGCCATTCCTGAGCCTGCTCTCGGATCCGACCACTGGCGGCGTGTTCGCGTCGTTCGCGGTCCTTGGCGACGTCAACATCGCCGAGCCGAACGCGTTGATCGGCTTTGCCGGCGCCCGGGTCTCGGCCGGCACGATCGCCCAGGAGCTGCCGCCGGGCTTCCAGCGCTCGGAGTTCCTGTTCTCGCACGGCTTCCTCGACCGGGTGATTCATCGCTCGGAGCTGCGGGCAGAGATCGGGACCCTGCTCCGGTTCCTCGTCGCTCGGCCGGCGGCCGTGGGCGAGGACGGGCCCGACGGCGATCCTCTCGGGCTGCCCTCGTTCCGGCCCCTGTCATTCCTGTCGAACCTGGCCGAGCGCGTTCTGCCCACCGAGCCCGCTGACGCAGAGCCGGCGACGAACGGCCATCGGGCAGTGGGCAAGCCGGCGACCGCCGCACCGGCGGTTCCGAGCAGCCCGCCGCCAGCCATCGACGCCACCGTCCCGCCCGAGCCCGCCGACGCGGCAACCGAACCCGTCATCGCCGGTCCGACCGACGATCCCACCGAAGCGCCGGCCGCCACCGAGGAGGCCGGTCGTGGTTGACCGCATCCTGGGCCGCGGCCGCGATGGCCGCGACTCGGGCGCTGCCGACTCGTCGGACGGCGCCGGTGACCGCGCCGGCGCGACGACCGCCCTCGACCCCAAGGACGCCACGTGGGCCCGCGTCCAGCTCGCCCGGAACCTGCGCCGGCCGCGGATCCTGGAACTCGTCGCCGAGCTGGCCGACGAGTTCGTCGAGCTTCACGGGGACCGCCTGTTCGGCGACGACGAGGCCGTCGTCACCGGGTTCGCCCGGATCGGCGACCGGCGGGTCGTCGTCATCGGCCAGCAGAAGGGCGCCGACACCGACGAGAACATCCGGCGCAACTTCGGGATGCCCCACCCCGAGGGCTACCGCAAGGCGATGCGGACGATGGAGTTGGCAGAGCGCTTCGGACTGCCGATCGTGACGTTCGTGGACGTGCCCGGCGCCCATCCCGGCCCGGAGTCGGAGGAACGCGGGATCGCCGAGGCGATCGCTCGCTCGATCGCCCTGATGAGCCGTCTCCGGACGCCGATCGTGGTCGTGATCACCGGCGAGGGCGGATCCGGTGGCGCGCTGGCGATCGCCGTCGGCGACATCGTCATCGCCCTCGAGAACGCCGTCTACTCGGTGATCAGTCCCGAGGGCTGTGCCTCGATCCTGTGGCGGACCGCCGACGAGGCCGCGACTGCTGCGGTCGCGATGAAGATGACGGCGCCCGAGCAGCAGGCCCTCGGCGTGATCGACCTCGTCGTCGCCGAGCCGGGCGAGGGCGCCCACACCGACGTGCCGGAGACCGCGCGGCGCATCCGGCGACTCGTCCTGGAGCAGCTCGACGAGCTCGTCGGGGTCCCGCTCGACGATCTCGTCGAAGCGCGCTACCTTCGCTTCCGGACACTTGGTGCCTACCGCGAGGTCGAGGCGCCGCAACCGCCCGTTCCGGTCCGGCCTGGCTTTGCCGACCGGCTCCGAAACCTGCTCGATCCGGGCCGCCGGCCCGGAGGCTCAACGACACCTGCCGGACGCGACGACGACCTGCCGGCCCGCGATGAGGTCTGAACGCCCGTGACCGTGACCACCACCTGCTGCCGCTCGTGACCGATCAGCCGCGCCCATCCCGGAGCGCCGACGAGCGGATCGCCGATCATGCCGCGATCGAGCGCCTCGCCGAGGACCTGCTGCCCGCCCTGATCGCCAAGCTCGGCGCGACGGGCCTCGGGGAGATCGAGGTCGGCGAGGATGCCTGGACGGTCCGCATCCGCCGGCCGGCCGACGGCACCTCGGGCCAGGCTCGGCGAGCAGGGGAACGGGCGTCCCGGTCCCAGCCCGGTCATGCCGGCCACGGCCACCAGCCGGGTGGCTTCGAGGGCCACCGCAGCGCCCGCGAATCCAAAGCGATCGGCGGCGCGGGTGGCGCTTCGTCCGGCTTGGCCGGCGCCTCGAACGGCTCGACTCCCGGCGCGCCGGACGCGACCAGCGGGAACGGACGGGGCATCGACCAGCACGGCCCCGACGCGCACCGGGTCGTCGCCACGT
>JANLYK010000084.1:0-1780 GCA_031365595.1 Chloroflexota bacterium
CCCGCGCGCCTGTTCCACGGTGGGTTCGGGCTGCTGACGGTCGGCAACCTGCGCAAGCCTCGCTTCTGGGCGATCCGGATCTTCGAGCTGCTCGGCGACAACGAATTGGCGGCCACGATGACCGGCGACGGCGCCGGCGGGCTCGTGGAGACATGGGCCACCCGCGACGACGACGGCCGGGTCGCGATCGCGATCTGGAACGGGACCCTCGACCAGACCAAGGCCGATGGCGATCCGCTCCTCGACCGGACCGTCCGTCTGGCCGTGGACGGACTGGAGCCGGGCATGTTCACGGTCCGCCATCGCCGGATCGACGCCACCCATTCGAACATCGCCGCCCACTGGTCCGGCGGCGACTGGCCGGACGACGACGCCGCCTGGGCTGCGCTCCGCGAGTTCGATCGGCTCGACGAACTGGAACCCGAGCGGACGGTCGAGGTCGGCGACGACCGCCGGCTCTGCCTCGAGTTCGCGCTCCCGATGCCGTCGATCTCGCTCGTCGAGGTCGTTCCCGTCTGAGGTAGCCCGCGGCGCCGTCGGGGTCGCTGCCCGAGACGCTGCAACGTTGCCGGCATGCAAACGTCAGTCCCGCGATTGCCTTCGCTGGAGGGACGAACGATGAATGCTGACGAGGTCGCCAACGCCCAGGCCATCGCGAACGAGCTCGGGATCGAGATCTCCGTCCGGGACAACGCGACCGATGGTGACTTCGAGCTGCTTGTCCTCGACACGATCGATGGGCCGCAGTTCATCCAGTCTCATGCCGACTTCGTCGAGATGTACGGCACGCTCGAGAGCGTCCGAGCCGGGTTCGCTGAGCTCGACGCCGAGATCGCGATGGACGAGGCAACCGCGGCGGACCTCACCGCTCGAATGCTCGAGGTCTGCGCGTCGTTCCAGGGCCATGAAGTCGCGCCGCGGTCGGCTCTCCCCGATACGCTGAACCGCGTCCGACACGCTCTCCAGGTCGCCTACGGGGCGGAGTCGGATCCGGAGCGCGAGCGAGCGATGATGACCGCACTGGTCGACCTCGAGGCGTTCATCCCCGACGGCTTGATCCCGCCCGTCGGCGACCGCGTCTCCGCCGACATCCGGGGAGTCATCAAGGACGACCAGACCGTGGCGGTCGTCGCCGTGTCGGGTGTCAACGGCTGGCGAGCGGATGCGGGCCTCCCCGCCCGGATCGGCGACGCCGAACGAGCGATCCGCATAGCGGTGGCCAGCCAGGCTGGCTACAACGCGAGCGGCGCCCCGGCCATGATCGTCGGGTTCATCGCGACGGCAGTGGTCGGGGTCGTGGCGGTGCTGGCCGCCGTCGCCTCGACCATGAGCCTGCTCGCCGCGGTCGCCGCCGTGGCGGTCGCCCTCGCGGGTGCGATCGGCGGCCTCGGCGTCGCCGGCAGGCTGGCATCCGCCAATGCCGCGGCAGCCTGGCTGGATCGGGCGACGCCCGGTGGGAAGCGGGCTGGCCGAGTCATGGCCCTGGTGGAGTGGTTGCCGGTGGCGGGGTCGGTGGTCGGGGGCGCGATCGGCTTTGCCGTCGCGGCGGTCATCCTTCGCTGAAGCGGCCCGCGACGATCCCGACCGAACATCGGCGCACCTGGGTCGCGTCGCCGGGCCAGCGCCGGAGGCTGCCGGTCACCCGCCCGGTCGGTTCGATCCGCCGATCGTTCGCTACCATTGCCGCCGTGTCCCATCCCGTCACCGAGCACGACCCGCGGATCGCGTCCCTGCCCGCCGCCGAGATCCGCCGCCGCTTCGTGGAGTTCTTCGCCGAGCG
>JANLYK010000096.1:0-5881 GCA_031365595.1 Chloroflexota bacterium
GCGACCAGGCCATCGCCACCGTTGTTGCCGGGACCGACGAGGATCACGATCGGGCCCTCGCCCCAGCGATCCGTGTCGATGGCGAGTGCCCGGGCGGCGGCGGCCACCGCGGCACCGGCGTGCTCCATCAGCCGCTCGCCAGGGATCCCGAGCGCCTGCGCCTTGAGGTCGGCGCCGGTCATCGCGGCCGCGGTCATCGGTGGCCGGGCCGCGGCCGCCGCCCAGTGGCGACGCAGGTCGCGCAGGTCCAGGTCGAGGAGATTCGGGTCGTCGGCCGGGAGCGGAACCCCGGAGGCTTCGCCGGGCGGGCGCGGGGCGGATGTGTGCGGCGTCATGACGTGCGAAGGGTAGCCCGAACCCACGACGTGCACGAACCGACTCAGGCCCTCGCGAGGCGCGCCCTCGCGGGATCGCCAACGTCGAGTTCGACCAGGCCGTCGCGGGCCAGGGCCTGCATGGCGTCGCGCACCGCCGGCGCTTCGTGACCGCCGATCGGCGGGTCGATCGTCACCCACGCCGCCCCGTCGGCTGCCCGCAACTGATCCACGATCCGGCCACGGAGCCAGCGGGTCGTCGCGGTGAAGGCCACGCGCCTGGGTCGCGGGCGCTGGTTCGTACGGGGCGGCACCGGCGCCGCACCGGACGGCTGATCGGCCCGGTCGCGAGCGAACGCGCACCACGCCTTGACCGGGCACGCATCGCACCGCGGGTTGACCGGGCGGCAGAGCGTCGCCCCGATGTCCATCACGGCGTGGGTCCAGTCGCCCGGCCGGGACGGGTCGACCGCCCGATCCGCCGCGGCCTGGAGCCATGCCGCCGGCAGGCCGGGACCCGCCGGACCGCCGAGGACCCGGCCGAGCACGCGCCGGACGTTCGTATCGACCGCCCCGACGGCTTGCTCGAAGGCGATCGAGGCAACGGCCCGCGCCGTGTACGGACCGATGCCCGGCAGGCGCTCGAGGGCGGCGACGTCGCGGGGGACCGCACCGCCGTGCTCGTCGACGATGACCCGGGCCGTGCGCCGGAGATTCAGGGCTCGCCGGTCGTAGCCCATCCCCTGCCAGGCGCGGAGCACGTCGGCCGGGGTCGCGTCCGCGAGCGCCTGGACCGTTGGGAAGTGTTCCAGGAAGCGGGACCACGCCTCGACGACCCGCGAGATCTGGGTCTGCTGGGCCATGACCTCCGAGACGAGGATCGCGTACGGGTCGCGCGTCGCCCGGAACGCGAGCGCGCGGCCACGGGCGTCGAACCAGGCCAGGACGGCGGCGCGCGCGTCGGGGGCGAGGGCGGGCGCGGTGTCGCGAGGCGCCGGTCCCGGGTGCACCGCGTGGGCCGATCGAGCCATCGCTCCGAGCCTATCATCGGGCGATGCCCGAGCCCCACCCCGTCCGGATCGGCGCCGCCTTCTGGGTCCAGCGGACGGACTGGCCGTCACTGCGGGTCGCGATCGAGACCGCCGACGCGTTCGGCGCCGACGACCTCTGGATCGACGATCACCTCCTGTCCGACGAGGGTGCGGCCGACGACCCGAAGCTCGAGGGCTGGACGACCCTCGCCGCGGCGGCCGCGATCACATCCCGTGCTCGGCTCGGGCTGCTCGTTGCCGCCAACACGATCCGTAACCCGGGGCTGACCGCCAAGCTCGCGACGACCTTGGACCACATCAGCGGGGGGCGGGCGATCCTCGGTCTCGGGAGTGGCTGGTTCGCCGACGAGCACGACGCGTTCGGGCTCGAGTTTGGCAGCGGCTTCGGGGAACGGCTGGACCGGCTCGCCGAGTCCGTCGGCATCATCCGCCGCTTGCTCGATGGCGAGCGATTCAGCCACGAGGGGCGCTTCTACCGGCTCCGCGACGCCCTCGCCGCGCCACGGCCGATCCAGGCCCGCTTGCCCATCCTGATCGGCGGCTCGGGCCCGAACAAGACACTCCCGATCGTTGCTCGGTACGCGGACCTGTGGAACGCGTACGGCTCTCCGGAGTCGATCGCGGCCAGCGACACAATCCTTCGAGAACGATGCGCTGAGATCGGGCGGGACCCGGACGAGATCGAGCGAACCGTCAACCTCAACGTGGTCGTGCGCTCGTCTCGGGCCGAGGCCGAGCGGGTCTGGGCGCCCTACGCCGCCGCGCATCAACCGCGTGAGGGCGAAGGCCGGCTGGTCGTCGGCGGCCCCGTCGAGGTGGTTGCCGAGGCGCTCGCCGGCTATACCACGGTCGGGATTTGCCACCCCATCCTGGTCTTCCGCTCCCCGTGGGACCTCGAGACAATTCGCTCCCTTGGCGCGATTCGGGAGGTCCTCGCCCGGCTCGCCTAAGGCGCCGACACGTGTCGGGCGCCGGGCTTGTTGCGCCGGGCCCGAGCACCAGCGGCGCGCGGTTCGCCCAGAACGGGGTTCGCCGGTCGTTCACGACAAGCGGAACCAATGGGTCGGCCCAGCCGAAGCCCAACGTCGTTCCGCTTGAGCGGAACCACCGCGAATCGCGGCTCGGCGAAGGCTCCGACCCGACGGGACAGTCGCTCCGGGGGTCCGACTGCGGCCCCCGCGTCAGGCAGCCTCGGAAACCCGTTCCGAACGGTCCGCCGAACGGGATGCCCGCCACCACGGGATGAGCGCCCGCTCCGCGACGACGACCGCGGCGTACAGCCCGATGCTCAGGGCGGCGGTCAGGACGATCGCGGCGAACACCAGGTCCGTCCGGAAGGAGCGCTGGCTGAGCTGCATCCAGATCCCGAGCCCGTCGGTGGCCCCGACGTACTCCCCGATGACCGCGGCCACGACCGCGTAGGTGGCCGAGATCCGCAGGCCCGTGAAGAGTCCGGGCAGACCCGACGGCCAGCGGACCTTGCGGAACGCCTGGCCCGGCGACGCACCGAGCGAGCGCATCAGGTCGGTCGCCTCCGCCGAGGTCGAGGCGAACCCGTCGAGCAGGGCGATCGTGATCGGGAAGAACGTGACGAGGACCACGACGAGGACCTTCGGCAACAGCCCGAATCCGAACCAGACCACGATCAGCGGCGCGATCGCGACGATCGGGATCGTCTGCGAGCCAACCAGTAGAGGCTCGACCGCGCGCCGAGCCCAGGCCACCCGGTCGAGCGCGACCGCGACCGCGACGGCCGCGCCGATCGACATCGCGAAGCCGACGGCCGTCTCGATGATCGTCGGGATCGCGTGCCGGAGGGCAAGATCGCGGAAGTCCCAGAGCGACCCGACGACCTGGCTCGGGGCCGGCAGGACGAACGGGCTGACCCCCGACGAGCGGGCGTAGACCTCCCACGCCCCGAGCAGGATCGCGACGAGGGCGATGGGCGGCCCGAACCGGCGAACCCGCGCCACCACCGCGCCATCCCGGCCGGTCGCGCCGGGCCCCCCGATCACCGCAGGAAGTCGTTCGTGAACAGGCGCCCGTAGTCGGGCGGCGCCGTCAGCGGCTTGCCGGCGCCATCGACGAGGAGGCCCTGCTCGTACAGGAAGGCGGAGTACGCGGTCCAGCGCTCGAGCGTCTGCGTCCCGAAGGTCCCGGACGCGTCGACCAGATAGCGGCCGTTGGCGAGGAAGCGCTGGCTGGCCGCTGGAAGTTCCTTGTTCGCATCGAACACGCCCGGATTCTCGGCCACGAGGATCGCCGCCGCGTCGTCCGGCTGATCGGCAGCGAACTGGAAGCCATTGACGGTCGCGGCCACGAAGCGGCGAGCCGCCTCTGGGTCCTTCTCGAGCCACTGCCGGTCGCAGGCAAGGACGACCTGGTAGAACTCGGGGAAGCCGTAGTCGGCGAACTGGAAGTAGCGAAGCTTGATGCCGCGGAGCCCGGCCTCGACCCCCTCCCAGGCCGTGAACGGGATCGTGAAGTCGGCCTTCTTGTTGTAGAGCGCCTCGTAGGCCGCCGCGTCGAGCATCGCCGAGGTGAAGTCGCCGGTTCCCCCGTCGGCCGTGATCACCGCCTTCAGGGTCGGCGCCTCGTTCGGGTAGCCGAACCCGGCGTACGTCTTCCCGTCGAGGTCGCGCGGGCGCTGGATCGGGCCGTCGGCCAGGACGCCGATCGCCGACGCCGTCTTCTGGAGGATCGCGGCGACGCTCAGAACGTCGGCCCCGGCCGCAACCGCGAAGGTCAGCGAATCCTGGAAGCTGATCCCGCAGTCTGCCTGGTGGGCGGCGAGGAGGGTCTCGGGCGTGGCCGAGGCGTACGGCAGGATCCGGAGGTCGATGGCGGCGTCGTCGTACCAGCCCTTCGAGCGCGCGACGAAGAACCCTGTGTGGTTCGTGTTCGGGGTCCAGTCGAGCGCGAGGCGGACGGTGGTGGGCGTGACCGGCACCGACGGCTCGACCGACGCGGCGGGCGAAGACGCGGGCGCAGAGGGGCTCATGTTGGTCGTGCCACAGCCGGCGACGACCAGCAGGGCGGCGATGAGAGGACGGAGGAACTTCACCAGACGAGACCTCGATGTTCGATTCAGAACGATGCCGCCCCAGGGATTCCGGGACGGCAGCATCGAGTCTCATGGGCCTGCTTCCTTCGCTGGGATGATCCAGATCAGGTTCGGCGGGTCTGTGGTCGGGCCACACTCTCAGCGCATTCGCGCTCCCCGGAGGCGGTATTCAGTTGCCGCGGAGTCTAGCACCGGTGCCGGATGCGACCGTGCGGATGGCCCGCCAGGCTGCCGGCATGCCACGCTGGCATGAGATCGGGGTCGAGCACGCATGGTGGCACCCACCCCGTTGCTCGGCTGAGCACGCTGTCGCTCGTGTGTATGCCGCAGTGGCATGACCTCACGAGACGGTCGCGCGGAGCCAGTCCACCACGCCGGCAATCACGACCGGACCCTCGGCCTCGTTGTGGCTCTCGTGGCGGAGCTCCGGGTACGTCCGGCGGGTCACGCCCGGGACCGCGGCGAGGGGGGAGCTCGACGCCGTCGGCACGAGGCGGTCTGCCTCCCCGTGGTAGACGAGCGTCGGCATCGACAGTCGGCTGAGCTCCGAGCGCACGCGGGCCTGTTCGCCCAGCGCCGCAGCACCGAAACGCGTCGTCGTCACATGGACGTTCAAGGGATCGGCCAGGTAGTCCACGCCCACCGCCGGGTCGCGCGATAGAAGCGTCCCGTCGAAGTCGTTCTTGACGGTCATCGTCGGCGCGATCGAGGCGAGAACGCGGACCAGGGTGCGCTTCCACGCAGGAATCATGGCGGCGAGGGCGGGCGCACTCAGGACGAGGGCATCCGGCATCGGCCGGAGCTTGTCGGGCACCACGTAGCCCAGCGCGATCAGGCCACCGAGTGAATGACCGAACAGCACGACCGGCCGATCCGGAGCGCCCCGCCGGACGGCCAGCAGGACCTCCTCGAGATCGTCGTGGTTCAGGGTCCAGCGCTCGATGGACGCCCGTCGGCCGGCCGATCCACCGAAGCCGCGCTGGTCGTAGGCATGGACGGCCAGGCCGGCGGCGGCCATCCACCGCCCGACATGCTCGTACCGTCCTGAGTGCTCGGCGAGGCCGTGGACCAGGATGATCGAGGCCCACGGGTCGCCCGCGAGGGGCCAGTGCCGGGTCTGGAGGTCCGTTCCGTCGCTGGCCGTGAGGCGCCCGGTCCACGACACCAGGTCACTGATGGCGGGTGCCGGCTCGGGCATCGGTGCCGGCTCGGGCGTCGCCGTCGTCATCGCTGTCGTCATCGGCTCCATCGTAGGCTCGCCGGCGACTACGCTGCGCGGCATGTCCGTGTGGAGCGAGGTCGGTAAGGGGGTCTTCGTCCGGCGCTACGCGTTCTTCGACCAGAACATCGCGGTCGTCGTCGGCGACGACGGCGTGCTCGTCGTCGACACGCGGATGACCCATCGCCAGGCCCACGAGATCCTCGACGATCTGCGCGAACTCAGCCCGCTG
>JANLYK010000138.1:0-6595 GCA_031365595.1 Chloroflexota bacterium
GGTCCGCGGTGGAGCAGTTGTAGCCGCCGGCCACGTTCAGGTCGGCGACCGCGGTGATGCCGGTATCGACGATCGCGACGTCCGCGTCGACCCGCTGGTCGACCCCGTCGATCTTCGCAACGGTCGACGTCCGGGCACCCATCCGCGACACGCCCGTCGGCATCGTCTGGGCCTGAGCGAAGATCTTCTCGTCGGCCACGATCATTTCGACAGACCGATCGTGGCTGAGAGTCGTGACCTGGGCCCGGTCGAGGCTGGCCGAGTAGCCGCGGAACGCGTGCTTGTACGTGCGGTCCGAGACGAATCCGATCCGCTTTCCCTGGCGCTCGGCCGTCGCGACGGGATCTACGCCGGCCTTGAGCAGGACGATCCAGCGACCGGTGGGGTCGGTGGCCGCGCGACGTGGAGCGGGCTTCGCGTCGGGCGCCATCGAGCCCTTGGCCGCGGTGCCGGCAAGAGTGGTCGGGGCGGCGTCCGGATCGACGGAGGCCGCGACGATCGGGGCGGTCGGGCTCGTATCCGCGCCGGGGGTGGTGGGGGGAAGGGGCGATGGAGCGGTCGATGCGTCCACGGGAGAAGCCACGGGGTCGGCCGCCGGTGTGGTGGTGGGCGCGGGTTCGGCGGATGACTCCGGATCGACGATCGGTACCGGCTGGACCGATGCGCTCGGTTCGGCGCCGACTGCGCCGCCGACCGTCGAGAGGAGCAGCGCGGAGGCGGCGACGACGGCGAGGATCTGGCGCATGACGGTTCTCCGGCGAGGATCGGTTCCTGTACGACGCGCTGGACTCCCCCTGGTCCGATCCCGCGTCGTCACCGTACTCTCCCCTGTCCAGCCGCGTCAGGGCAGGACCCGGTGGTCCCATGCGCAGGTGGGCCACAGGTCCCAACCCCTCATGACCACTCGGAACGCCACTGGACCACCCCGAATCGCCCCTCTCTGCCCACCGGGTGACGGATGGTCAGCGAGTGCCCGTCCGCGCTACCCGGATCTCATGTTCGGCCTCGGCCACCCGGGCAATCACGCCGTCGCGGAGCCGGTCCATCGCCGCCTGGAGGCCGGTCGCGCTCGTCGCGATCGAGGTCAGCGTCGACTTGATCCCCTTAAGGGCATCGAGCTCGGCGCGGACCGCCGTCAGGGCGGAGCGGACCGCCTCGGCGTCGATCTCGGCCTCGACCTCGCGCAGGCTCGCGATCGCCAGGAGCCGGGCCAGCCTAAGAGCAGCCTCGAGGGTCGCCGGGTCGGGCGCGGCCGGATCGATGACGCAGTAGACGTCGCCGGCCCGGATGTCGAACGGGGCGATCCCCGCCGGCGCGTGGGCCGGGCTGAAGACGACCAGGCCGACGGCCGCGGACCGGTTCTCCTTGGCCTCGCGCAACTCCTCGCGGATCGCCCGGATCGACATGAGCCGGTCCTTCGCCTCGACGACGACCCGGACCTCGGCGCCGCCGGTCCGTTCAGGGTTGACGGTCACGACGAAGTCGCCCTTCTTCGAGCGGAGCAGCTCGCCGGTCTCGCCCCCAGTCCGATCGAGCAGATCGCCGGAGCCGCGGGCGAGATCGGCGAGGATCGCCTCGAGCGTGTCCTCGAAGTCTCCGCCCTTCGCCGCCGAGCGTGAGCGTTCGGCGCCGCGCGCCGCGGCAGCCGCCTCGATCGCGGTCAACCGGTCGTTCAGCTTGTCGAAGCCCGCGCTGACCTCGGTCCGGAACTGGTGCATCGGGGAGTGCTGGCGGGTCGGGTCGAGGAGCAGGGCGAGTTTCGAGGCGTCGCCGTCGAAGTACGTCCCGAGGAGCGTCCGCATTCGGCCGATCGCGCTGTCGCGCTTCGTCTCGTCGAACAGCTCGCCAACGAACATCCGGAGGGCGCCGCGATCGCCGAGGAACTTCTCGAGCGTCCGTGGCAGGCGCCCGTCGCCGTCGGCGAAGTTCGAACGGAGGACCTGGTCGAGCGCCTCGGCCGCCTTCGCGTTCGCCTGCTCCGACGAGCGCAGGAGCTTGTCGAACTCGCCGCGCACGAGGTCCACGTCGACGCTCACGGTTGCGTCCTGGAGCGCCGTCAGGCCGATCCGGAGCGCGCGCTCGAGGAACGCCGGGCGGTCCTCGGCCGGATGCTCGGCCACGATCGCCGCGAGCGACGGGTCGCGGACCACGAGCCGGTCGATGACGATCCGGTCCGGCTCGACCCGGATGTCGGTGGTCGGGAGCGGCAGGATTCGGGCTTCCATGCCCCGCATCGTGGACCCGGCCCGTGTCAGCTAGCGTGTCACGACGAATCGGCGAACTCAGCCCGGTGCGATATCGGCCCGCCGGATCGTCGCCTCGATCAGCCCGTGCGGCTCGGTCGTCGAGATGTAGACCTCGCGGTCGTTCTCGATCCCGAACTGGGCGAGGTCGTAGGTCCAGTGGTGCAGATTGGGCAGCGACATCGAGACCTCGGACACCTCCGCGTGGCGTTCGAGGATGGCCTTGCCGACGATCCAGATCGACGCCTGGACCGAGACTGAATGGTGGTCGGCGAAGGCCTCGAGGAGGGTCGATCGGATGGCCGCGAACCGGGCATCGAAATCGATCGGGACGGTCAGGTCGAACGCGCCCGGATCGTACGCCCACGACGCCGTCACCTTCGTGGCCATGATCCGGTCGTCGGTCTCGCGAAGCGTCGTGAACCGGTCGCGCGGAAAGCCTGCGAACGCCGAGCGAGTCGTCTTCATGAGGGTCAGGTCCGCGATTCCGGCCCGAATTCCGGTCGAATCGCGACTCGCCACGAGGCGTAACGTCCGCCTCGAGGACCCGTCGCGAGTGAACGCATCCGGCGCATCCCCGATCGGCAGCCAGGCATGCTCGTCGATCTCGATCCGGACCCCGCCGACCTCGTCGCCCGAACCGAGGAAGTGGGTGGCAAGGGCCAGCCCGTACAGCTCGATCGATCCGGTCAGGTGCTCGCCGGCGAGCGCGTAGGCGGTGTTCTTCATCGTGTCGGTCGCGATCACCGCGCTGTTGTCGCCGTCGCGATACGACGCGGCAAAGTCGCCCTCGAGGGCGATCGCGATCGTCAGGTCCCACAGGCGATGGGGCGTGCGCTGGCGGTCGACCTTGACGAGCCGGATCGCCGATTTGCCGTAGCTGTTCGCGCCGACCTCGATCATGCGACCACCTCGGGTGCGGGAACCGACCGTCCGAACCGATCTCGGGCGATCGCGACGACATCGGCGACGGCCCGCCGGATCTCCGCGTCGCGGTCGGCGTCGAGGGCGGCTTCGAGGACCGGCACGAGCTCAGGGCGCGATCGGCCGTTCACGAAGACGCAGAACCGGAAGCCGAAGCGGCCCTCGTAGGCTGCGTTGAGACGCTCGAGGTCGGCGATCGCGGCGCTGGTCTCGCGGTTGTAGCCCTGCTCGCGGAACGAAGCGGACGACACGGACGCGGGCGGCGCACCGAGCCGCGGATGCGCGTCGATCAGCTCGATCCGCTCGGCCTCGGGCATGCTGAGCGCGATCTCGGCGGCGCGGGCGAAGAGCGCCGACTCGTCGCGGAACGGGCGCGCGGCCGCCAGCCGAGCGAGGAACCGGGGCGCCCCCTCGAACCAGGGAGCCGCGGCCGCGACGAACTCGGCCTCGGGCAGAGCGTCGAGCGCGGCCACGTCGATCGCCATCAGCTGCCGCGGTACGTCGTCATCGAATACGGCGCGAGGAGGAGCGGCACGTGGTAGCTCCGGCTGGTGTCGGCGATCCGGAGATCGACGGCGACCCGTCGGAAGAACGCGTCGTCCTCGCGCCCGATGTCGAACTCAAGCCGGTAGTCGCCGGCGATGAGCGGCCTCTCGAGGAGATCCCGGACCCGGCCATCGCCGTCGGTCAGGGCCTGGGTCATCCGGATCGGTGCATTCGGGACGTCGAGGCGGAACAGCCTCACCCGGATCCCGACGGACGGCAGCCCATGCTCGGTGTCGAGCACGTGGGTCGAGATCGTCGGTCCGGCGCCGTCGGCCACCGTTATCCTCCGCTCATGACGACCCTGCAGATCGAGGTCGGTGACCTCCACTTTACCGCCCGCTGGGAGCCCGAGGCGCCCCAGACCATCGCGGCGATCCGGCGGATGCTGCCGATCACCTCGAAGCTGATCCATTGCCGCTGGTCGGGGGAGTCGACGTGGATCCCGTACGGCGACTTCCGGCCCGGCATCGACTACGAGAACCACACCTCGCATCCGGCCCCGGGGATGCTCGCGATGTACCCGGGCGGGATCAGCGAATGCGAGATCTTCTTTCCCTACGGGGCGTGCCAGACGGCATCGAAGGTCGGCTCACTGGCGGCCAACCACTTCGCCTCGATCGTCCCCGACGAGGGTTGGGCCGACCGGTTGCGGGAAGTCGGGCGACGCTGCCTGTGGGACGGCGCCCAGGAAATCGTGATCCGCGAGGTGGAGTGATCGACGCGGCGAAGCGGCGCGGATTCCGGGCAATCGGCGCGCCCTCGGCGCACCAGCGTCTCGAGCCGGACATCCCCGCCGATCTCTCCTCGGACGACGACTTCTCCGGTCGGGACCCGGTGCTCCAGGCGATCCTCGATACGCCCGTCGCGCCGGGCTGATCGGCAGGGCGGTGCCGCTCGCTATGCTCGGCAGGTGACGACCATCGAGCGGCTCGGGCCGGACCTCCTCGTGCTCGGCGGGACCGTCGTCACGGCTGCGGGCTCGCGGCGGGCCGACATCGCGGTCCGAGGCGGGATGATCGAGGCGGTCGAGCCGGACCTCTCGAGTCTCGCAGGCGGGGCACGCGAGGTGGTCACGGCCAACGGCCTGCTCGTCGTGCCCGGCTGCGTCGACGTCCACACCCACACCCGGGTCGCGTCCGACGCCGAGCCGGATCGCTTCTTCCAGGACTCGCTGGCCGCGGCATTCGGAGGAACGACGACGTTCCTCGCCTTTAACAACCCCGGAACCGGGTCATCGCCCGCGGCCCATCGCTCGATCCTCGCCGGGATCGACGAGTTCCGGCGCGTGACCGCGAGCGACAGCGCGGTCGATTTCGCCCTGAGCCCGGCGATCCTCGGCGGAATGGACGATCCACTCGCCGAGCTGCCGGCGATGGTCGACGCGGGCGTTCCGACCGCGAAGGCATTCATGGTCTTCGACTTCCGGCTGCCCGACCCAGCGATCTTCGAAGCGCTCCGAATCCTGGGCGAGCGCGGCGGAATGCTCGAGGTCCACTGCGAGGACCCGGTGCTGATCGACGCGGCCGTCGCAGCCGCGCTTCAGCATGGTGATACGTCACCACGTCACCACGCTGCCACGCGGACGACCGAGGCCGAGGCGGTCGCGACCCACCGGGCGATGGCCTTCGCTCGCGCCGCCGATGCCCCGATCCATGTCGTCCACCTGTCGTGCGCGGAGGCGCTTCGCTACGTCGCGGACGCTCGAATGAGCGGCGTCCGGGCGACCGCCGAGACGTGCCCCCACTACCTGGCCCTGACCGACGCCCGGTACGACGAGCCCGATCCGCTCGAGTGCGCGAAGTCGGTCATCTCCCCTCCCCTTCGCCCGGCGTCGGATAGCGCTGCGCTGTGGGCAGGCCTCGCCGACGAGACGCTGTCGCTGATCGCCACCGACCATGTCCCGGATCGCGTCGCGGTCGAGAAGGGCGAGGCCGGCCGGGGCGTCAGCTTCGAGCGGATCAGCAACGGGGCCCCGGGCATCGAGACGCTCCTCGCGGTCGTGTACGGGGAGGGTGTGGCCGGCGGCCGGATCACCGTCGAGCGGATGGTCGACCTCCTCGCGACGACCCCGGCGCGCCGGTTCGGGCTGACCCGCAAGGGCGCGATCGAGGTCGGGCGCGACGCCGACCTCGTCCTGTTCGACCCGGCCGCCCACCGGACGATCCGCGCGGCGGACCTCCACCACACCAGCGACTTCACACCGTACGAGGGGATGGACGTTTCCGGAGCGGTTCGGAGCGTCTTCGTTCGCGGCCAGGCGGTCATCCGCGATGGCGGGGACGTCGGTCAGCGCGGGTTCGGCCGGTTCGTCGAGCGCGGCGAGGCGGGAGCGTGAGAGTCGACCACGAAGTGGGCGCGGGCCGGCCCGGATCGGGCGATCAGTCCAGGAGCGTGCCCGCCGGGATCGTCAGGAACTCGGTGAACACGTCGTCAAGGACGAGGGAGTCCAGGAGCTCCGCCGCCTCGTCGAGGTGGCCGTTGCCGCCGGTCGGGCCGCCGAGCGCGGCCAGCTCCTCGTCGCGGATCGCGGTGTAGAGGCCGCCGGTCACGAACCGGCCGTCCTCCATGGCCGCCCCGCCGACCCGCCACTGCCAGAGCTGCGAGCGCGAGATCTCGGCCGTCGCCGCGTCCTCCATGAGGTTGTTGATCGCCGCCGCGCCGTTGCCGGTCAGCCAGGCGTCGAGGTACTGGAGCGCGACCGACACGTTCAGCCGGACACCCGCCTCGCTGACCCGCCCGCCCGGGACGGCGAAGTCGAGGAGCTCGGCGGCGGTCACATGGACCTCGTCACGGCCGCGCGACTTCTGGTGCGGCCGGTCGCCGAGGACGCCATCGAAGATCTCCGTCGCCAGCGGCACGAGGTCCGGATGAGCGACCCACGT
>JANLYK010000157.1:0-7701 GCA_031365595.1 Chloroflexota bacterium
CGGGTCCGGGCCGATCGGTGTGATCGACCACTGACCCGGATGCTGCGGTGCCGGATCACAACCCGACATGACCCGACAGTCCCGCCCCAGGACCGGTACTCGGGGGGCGTGGACGTCCCCCGAAGGGATTGCTCCGCGACACTACTGAACGCGGAGGACGACCCGGGCTTCGGACCAGTGCTTCTCGAGCGAGTAGTACTCGCGCTCGGGCGGCGTGAAGATGTGGACGACGACCGCGCCGAAGTCCACCAGGACCCAGTGCGACGCCGCGGTCCCCTCGCGGCCGATCGGCCGAACCTTCTCCTCGCGCATCCCCTCGATCACGCCGTCGGCGATCGCCTCGAGCTGGCGCTCCGAGCCGCCCGAGCAGATCACGAACGCGTCGGCCAGCGTCGTCAACCCGGTCAGGTCGAGCAGGATGATGTCGGCCGCCTTCTTGTCCTCGATCAGCTCGACGATCCGCCGGGCGATGTCGAGGGCCGGGCGCTCGTTGGCGGGCACGGCGGCTGCGGCGGCGGCCGCGCTGGCCGCGGCGTCCCGGTTGGGCAGGCCGTCCGGACGCGGGACGGTGGTGGTACTGACCGGAGCCTCGCCGGTGGTCGGCCCGTCGTCGGGCACGGATTCGGTCACGATGGGTTCTTCCTCCACGGGTTCTGGGTGACGATACAGCCGATCGGTTGCGATGGCCTCCGCGACGGCCGGCGGCACGAGGCCGTCGAGCGGTTCACCCGCGGCGATCCGCCGCCGGATCGCCGAGGCAGAGATGTCGATCTCAGGCCCGTCGATCACGACGATCCGATCCGTTCGACCCGGGAACGCGGCGGCGATCCAGGCCGGATCCGGCGGCGGATGCCCGGCCCGTGGCGCGACGGCGATCCGGGCGAGGTCGAGGAGGCGCTCCGGTTCGCGCCAGGTCGGCAGGCCGGCGAACGATTCGGCCGACAGGATCACGGTGATGTCGGGCTCGCGACCGTCGATCCGCTCGGCCGCGGCCAGGGCCGCGACCGTGTCGACGGTGTACGAGGGGCCATCCCGCTCGAGCTCGATCCGGCTGGCCGCGACGCGCGGCTCGCTGGCGATCCCGGCCTGCACGACGCGCAGCCGGACGTCGGCCGGGCTGATCGCGCGGCCGGGCTTGTGGGGCGGCGCGGCGGCCGGGATCACGAGAACGCGCTCGAGACCGAGCTGGTCGCGTGCGGCGCGGGCGAGCGCGAGGTGACCGAGGTGGAACGGATCGAAGGTCCCGCCGAGGATCCCGATCGAGCCGGACCGGATCGGCGCGGGCGGGGCGGCGTCGGCGGTAGCCGGGTCGGCCGTCACACGCCCTCCCAGGGCTGCGCCTCCCACTCGAGCTCGACGGCGCCGATCCGGACGGGATCGCCGGGCCGGATGCCCTGGCGGCGGAGCTCGTCGTCGATGCCGAGTCGGCCGAGGTCGCGCTGGAACCGCTCTGCCGATTCCTCGACGTCGAAGTTCGTCTGGGCGGCGACCCGCTCGATCCGCTTGCCGCGGACCCGGAACCCACCGTCCTCCTCGACCTCGACGCTGAACCCGTCGCCCATCGCCTCGATCCGATGGACGACGACGCCGGCCGGATCGGGCGGGGCGCCCATCTCGTCGGCGCTCGGCAGCAGGTCGGCGATCCGTGCCCGGAGCTCCTCGAGTCCGGCCCCGTCGACAGCCGAGATCGCGACAACGTCCTCGCCGGCCTTCTTGCGGGCGGCCCGGAACGCGGGCCATGCCTCGACCGCCGCCGGCTGGTCGAGCTTGTTGAAGACGGTCAGGATCGGTTTCTCGAGGAGGGCCGGATCGTGGGCCCGGAGCTCGTCGCGGATGACGTCGTGATCCCAGGCCGGATCCCGGCCCGAGCCGTCCACGAGGTGCAGGAGGACGCGCGTCCGCTCGACGTGGCGAAGAAACGCGTGGCCGAGGCCCGCGCCCAGCGAGGCGCCCTCGATCAGGCCCGGCACGTCGGCGATCGTGGGCCGCCGCTCGTCGCGGCCCGGATCGTCGGCGGCGACGAGGTCCATCACCCCGAGGTTCGGCTCGAGGGTCGTGAACGGGTAGTCGGCGATCTTCGGGGTCGCGGCGGTGAGCGCGGCCAGGAGCGTCGACTTGCCCGCGTTCGGCAACCCGACGAGGCCGATGTCGGCGATCAGGCGGAGTTCGAGCCGCAGCCAGCGCTCCTCGCCGGGCTCGCCCTTCTGGGCGTGCTTCGGGGCCTGGTGGGTCGAGGTCTTGAAGTGGGTGTTGCCCAGGCCGCCGCGCCCGCCGCGCCCGATCATCGTCGTCTGGCCGACCGCAACCAGGTCCGCGAGCAGCTCGCCGGTCTCCTCGTCGAAGACCGCGGTGCCGGGCGGAACGTCGATCGTCAGGTCGTCGCCGGCGGCCCCGTGTCGGCGCGAACCGCCGCCGCGGCCACCAGGCGTCGCCTTAAAGTGGCGCTTCTGGCGGAAGTCGCGGAGCGTCGTGTGGCCCGCATCGACCCGCAGGTGGATCGAGCCGCCGCGACCGCCGTCACCGCCGTCGGGTCCGCCGCGCGGAACATGCGCCTCGGTCCGGAACGTCGCCGCGCCGTCTCCGCCCGCGCCGGCCTTCACGAAGATCTTGACGCGGTCGAGAAACATCAGGGCGATTGTCGCATCCGACCCGGACACCCGAGCACGGCCCGTCGATCAAGCCAGCGCGCGCACGCGGAGGGAGAACGAACGGACCGGCGATCGGGCCCGCGAGGCGTCGTCGGTCCTCCTCCGAACCGACGACGCGTCGCTGGGGTCAGTTGCTCAGAGGTAGCTCAGCGGGTTGACGCGCGTGCCGGCGGCCCAGATCGTGCCGCGCCAGACCTCGAAGTGGAGGTGCGGTCCGGTGGCATTGCCCGTGGCTCCGACCCGACCGACCTGCTGGCCGCGCGAGACGGATTGGCCGCGCCCGACCGAGACGGACGACATGTGGTTGTACGTGGTGTACAGACCGGAACCGTGGGCGATCCAGACCTGGTAGCCGCCGCCGTTGTTCTTCCAGCCCGCGAAGATCACGGTTCCACTGCCGGCTGCCTTGACCCGAGTTCCCCGGTCGGCCGCGATGTCGATGCCGTAGTGGCCATAGTGGAAGTACTGGCTGATGTAGCCACCGGCGACCGGCCATGCGAACCTGCCGCCCGAGTACGTCGCCGGGGGCCGAGTCGTTCCGCCGCTGCTCGTGCGCGGCTTGGTCGTGCTCGGCTTGGTCGTGGGCGCTGCGCTCGGCTTCGGCTTGGGCGTCGCGATTGCGCCTGCCCGAGCGCCCGGGATCGTCAGCGTCTGGCCGACGACGAGCGCGGGATCGTCGAGCTCGTTGATCGCGATGATGTCGGCCGGGTCGACCTCGTACCTGGTCGCGAGGGCCTCGAGCGTGTCGGTCGCGGCGACCGTGACGACGACGCCGCTGACCGGCGGGATCGTGAGGATCTGGCCGATGTGCAGGTCGCTCTTCGACTTCAGCTTGTTCGCCCACCAGACGGTCATCATCGACACGTCGAAGCGGTTCGCGATCCCTGTCAGGGTGTCGCCGGAACGGACCCGATAGGTCCGCATCAGCTCCTTGCCGTCGGCGACGGACGTGTCGACCGAGACGGGCTTCAGGAGCGTGCCGTCAAATCCGAACGGGCCGTCGATCGTGATCCGGTCGTCCGGGGCAAGGCTGGCGGACGTGACCGACAGATCTGCTCCGTCGAGGCCGCTCCCGGAGTCGACCGAATCCGCGGTCCCGCCGTATGGAGCGCCTTCGATGCCGGCGACCGCGCCGGCGAGGGCGATCCGGGGCTCGTTACCGGCGCCGTTCGTCCCGCCGGCCGGACCGGCGACGGCGTCATTGCCGAGGTTGCTGACGACGAGCGCGATCGCGACCAGTCCGACGGCCGTGATCGAGACGAGGCGCTCACCCGCGAGGCGGGGGCGTCCTGCTGATCCGGCGCGGACGGTGCGAACACTCGAGATGCTCGGTCGCTGGACGTTGGTGGCTGCCGCCGAGCGGCTGCCAATGTCGGGGCGCAGGCGCGCGATCACGCGCTGCACACCGACCGCTGCGTTGCGCAATACGGTCTCCTGGTGGACCGGACGGTCGGGCGTTGCTGGGGATCAGCGCGGGGATGGGAGCGCTTGGGTCGGACCGTCCGGAAAGGGGTCGCGTCTTCGAGCTGGGGGTCTCAGTTCCGCGGCCGAGCCCGCTCGCAGCGGGCTGTCGACTTCGAAGGAAACCGTAACAGACCTGTAACGACGGCGCAAACGTCGGGACTCGCCGGAGTCGGCGGCCGTCGACCTGGGGGACTGCTACGCGTCGAGCGACTTGGTCAGGGAGCCGAGGAACTGAACGTTGTTCTCGGTCTTGGCGAGGCGGTTCAGGAGGAGCTCGATGCCCTCGTTCGTGCCGACCGCGGACAGCATCCGACGCATCGTCCAGACCATCTTGAGAGTCCCTTCCTCGAGGAGCAGCTCCTCGCGCCGGGTGCCCGAACGCTGGACGTCGATGGCGGGGAAGATCCGCTTCTCGGCGAGCTTCCGGTCAAGGATCAGCTCGGAGTTGCCCGTGCCCTTGAACTCCTCGTAGATCACGTCGTCCATGCGCGAGCCGGTATCCACGAGGCACGTGGCGATGACGGTCAGCGAGCCGCCTTCCTCGATGTTCCGGGCGGCGCCGAAGAAGCGCTTCGGGGGATAAAGGGCGATCGGGTCGATCCCACCCGACAGCGTCCGGCCGGACGGCGGCAGGGCGAGGTTGTAGGCGCGGGCAAGACGGGTGATCGAGTCGAGCAGGATCACGACGTCGCGGCCGGTCTCGACCTGGCGCTTGGCGATCTCGAGGGCCATCTCGGCGACGTGGGTGTGGTTCTCGGTCGGTTCGTCGAAGGTCGAGGAGATGACCTCGCCCTTGACCCCGCGACGCATGTCGGTGACCTCCTCGGGTCGCTCGCCGATCAGGGCGACCATCAGGAGAATGTCCGGATAGTTCGTGCTGATGCCGTTGGCGATGTGCTTGAGGAGCATCGTCTTGCCGGCCTTGGGCGGGCTCACGATCAGGGCGCGCTGGCCCTTCCCGAGCGGGTTGACGATGTTGATCAGGCGCTGGCTGAGGTTCTTTGGATCGCTCTCGAGGTTGATCAGTTCGAGCGGGAAGATGGGGGTCAGGTCGCCGAAGACCGGACGCCGGCGGGCCGTGTCGGAGTCGACGCCGTTGACCGCATCGACCCGGAGCATCCCCCAGTACTTCTCGTCCGGCCGCGGGGCGCGGACCGCGCCGCTGACCCGGTCACCGACGCGCAGGCCGAAGCGACGCACCTGGCTCGAGCTGACGTACACATCGTCCGGGCTCGGCAGGAGGCCGTGGCGGCGCATGAAGCCGAAGCCCTCGTCGACGACATCGAGGATGCCGCTCGCGTAGGCGTGGCCGGCGCGCTCGGTCTGGCGCTCGAGGATGCGCTCGACGAGGTCGTCCTTGCGCTCCTGGGTGCCGGTCTCGAGCTCGAGGTCCTTGCTGACCGCGCGGAGCTCGTTGACGCTCATCTCGCGCAGGTCGGTCACATCGAGATCGTTCCGCTCGCGGGCGGCCTCGATCTCCTGCTGCTCCTCGTACTCGGAGACGGGGGCGCGCGAAGCCACCTGGTTGCGACGCCGAGGCCGCCGATTCCGGGAGCGCTGGTCGGGACCGAGTTGGGGCATGGGTGGGGAGTCCCTCAGGAGAACGTGGAACGGGAGTGGGCCGCGTCCGGGCTGTGTTGCCGCGCGGAATCGCTCCGCTGCGCAGGCCGGTCTGGGATGCTCGGGATGATACGCCCCGTTCCGGGCTGCGTCAATGAACCGGATGAGTCCAGTTCGTCGGCCGCTTCGTTCGCCGTTGCGGCCGCGGCCCGCCACCTTTGACTGCCTCGGGATCGGCTCGATACCATCGGCGAGAGTCCTCGATCGCCGAGACAACCGCCGTCGGACCCGTCACGGCCCGACCTGTCGCCAGGAGCCGGATGAGCAACCTCGCCGACATCGGAGCCGCCGTCATCGGGACAGGGTTCATCGGCACGGTTCACGTCGAGCAGCTCCGTCGCATCGGAGTCGACGTCCGCGGCGTCCTCGGCAGCACCCCCGAGCGCGGCGCCGCCCGGGCGGACGCCCTGAGCGTCGGCCACGCCTACGGCTCACTCGACGAGATCCTCGCCGACCCGGCCGTCCACGTGGTCCACGTGACGTCGCCGAATAACCTCCACGTCCCCCAGGCATCGGCGATCCTCGCGGCGGGCAAGCACGTGGTCTGCGAGAAGCCTCTGGCGATGACCGCCGCTGAATCGGCCGGCCTCGTCGCCCAGGCCAAGCAGAGCGGCCTCGTCAATGCGGTCAACTTCAACATCCGCTTCTATCCCCTCCATCAGCACTTGCGCGAGGCGATCGCGGGAGGCCAGCTCGGCGACGTTCGCTTCGTCACCGGCCACTACTTCCAGGACTGGCTCCTCCTCGACACCGACTGGAACTGGCGCCTCGACTCGAGCCAGGGCGGCGCGCTCCGGGCGGTCGGCGACATCGGATCCCACTGGCTGGATCTCATGGCGTTCGTGACCGGTCAGCCGATCGTCTCGGTGATGGCTGACCTCGCAACGTTCGTGACGGCGCGGCAGGAGCCGACGGGACCTCTCAAGACCTTCTCGACCGATCGATCTGCGAACACGGTGACCCGGCCCATGGGCACCGAGGACGCGGCGACGCTCCTCCTCCGCTTCGCCAACGGTGCCCGCGGCTCGGTGGCCGTGTCGCAGATCAGCTCCGGCCGGAAGAACTCCCTGCAGTGGGAGATTGACGGGTCCGACGGCGCCGCGTGGTGGGATTCCGAGACCCCCGACCACCTGTGGCTCGGCCACCGGGACCGGCCCAACGAGCTGCTCCTGCGCAATCCGGCGCTGATGGGCGACGCCGGCAAGGCGGCCGCGGCCCTGCCGGGCGGCCATGTCGAGGGCTTCGGCGACACGTTCGGAGCGTTGTTCCGGGCGATCTACCGCGACGTCCAGGTCGGCCGCCCCAGCGACGACCCGCCGTACGCCGACTTCGCGGCCGGCCACGACGAGATGCTCGTCAACGACGCGATCGCCAGGAGCGCCGAACTCGGCCGCTGGGTCGACGTCGATCGAGGTGTTCCCAGTGGCGGCGCCCGGACGACCAGGACGGAGGTTCGCGCGTGAGACTCGGTCTGCTGACCGCTCCCTTCCCGAACACGCCTCTCGCCGAGGTAGTCGACTGGACCGTCGCCAACGGCTTCGAGTCGATCGAGATCGCGTGCTGGCCGCCGGCGACCGGCCCGAGCCGGCGCTACGCCGGCACGTCCCACATCGACGTCGCCAACCTGTCGGCCAGCGCCGCCGCGGACCTCGCCGCCGAAATCCGCGGCAAGGGCCTCGTCATCTCCGGGCTCGGCTTCTACCCGAACCCGCTCCACCCCGATCCGGAGCACCGCGCGACCGTGATCGGCCACCTCAAGCACGTGATCACCGCCGCCGAGAAGATGGACGTTCCGTTCGTGAACACGTTCATGGGCGCCGACCGGGCCAAGACCCAGGACGAGAACTGGGACGACGCGCTCCGCGTCTGGCCGGACATCGTGTCTTTTGCCAATGACCACGGGCGGAAGATCACGATCGAGAACTGCCCGATGCTCTTCAGCACCGACGAGTGGCCGGGCGGCAACAAC
>JANLYK010000165.1:0-2815 GCA_031365595.1 Chloroflexota bacterium
GAGCGGGAGCGCGAAGGCGAGGCCCTCTGGGTTGCCGACATGCTGGCCGACGCCGGGCGGCCGGTCGATGCCGACGACGTCCTCGAGGTTCTGCGCCTCCACGCCGACTACCTGGCGGCCGGGCCGCCCGACGAGGAGCTCGCCGACGACCCGACGCCCGACGAACGGCGCGGACTGATGGCTCACCCGATCGTGCGCGCCGGCGACCGCGACGGCGGGGCCGCCTGAGCCTCCGGGTTCCGGCGCCTCAGCCGCTCCCGACCAGGACGGGCTCGCCCGGCTTGTTGCCGGTGAGCTCGACAAGCGACACGCCGAACCGGGCGTCGGGCCCGAGGCCGGAGAGCTCGGCCACGTCGCCCACCCAGTAGGCCAGGTCGCCGCCGAAATACATCTTTCCGATCGAGGCGCGCGTCCCGTCGACCTCCAGCCAGCAGCGGTACTCGCGCCCGGCCGGCGGCGGGGGGAGCTGGTCGGCCACGACGACGAGCTCGGTGGTGGACGGCGAGAAGACCAGGCTGGCGGTCGTCGGCGCGCCCTTCGTGCTCGTCAGCGCGATCCGCCGGACGTCCGGTCGGGAGTCGACGCGCAGCGTCCAGCGGGCCACCTTGCCCAGAGCCTCGACCTGGGCGGCCTGCGCCCGGACGTCGGCGTCGCGGGTGGCGTTGAGGACGACCCCGGTCCCGGCGACCGCGACGATCAGGGCAGCGGCCAGACCCACGAGCGCGGGCAGGCGGTCGGGCCGGGTCCGGTTCGCGGACGCGATCGGGGCGCCCGCGGGTGCGGCCAGCTCCGGCGCAACCAGATCGGCGTCGTCGTTGACGGATTGGCCGCGCGGGCGGCCGACCGCAGCGACGTACGCCAGGGTTCGCTGGCGGAGCTCGGGCGATGGAATGGACCGGACGACCGGGCGAATGAGGCCGGCCGCACGGTGCAGCCGGGCGAGCTCCTCGGCGCAGTCCGGGCAGCCGGCGAGGTGCCCTGCGACGAGCGCCGCCGTCGGCGTGTCGCCGGCCATCAGGCGCTCGAGGCCGTCCGGCTCGAGCGCCGCGTCCTCCAGCATGTCCCGGACGTCGTGGTGGTCCATTTCTCCCATCATCGTTCGCTTCCTTCGCGGACTGGGATCGGCACGGGCGCCAGTCCGGGCCCCAGCTCCTCGGCCAGCACGCCTCGAAGCCGGAGGAGCGCCCGGCGCGTTCGCGTCTTCACCGTGCCCAGCGGCCACCCGAGCCGGTCGGCGATCTCCGACTGCGACAGTTCCTCACGATAGGCAAGGACGATCGCGGTTCGTTCGTCATCGGGCAGCTCCGCGAGCGCCGCGCGGAGCGTTCGTTGGAGCTCGGCGGTCGCGAGCTCGCCTTCCGGACCAGGTCCAAGGCCCGCCCCGCCGATGACGGTTCCGGACCCGACCAGCCGGTCGAGCGCGGCCCCGTCCTGCTCATCGGTCCCGGCGGCCGACGACAGCGGGAGCAGATTCGGTCGCCGGCCCGCCGCCCGCAGCCGGTCGACGGTCCGGTTGCGCGCGATCGTGTGCAGCCACGCCGCCAGCGAGCCGAGCTTCTGATCGAAGAGCTCGGCCCGGTTCCAGAGCGCAAGAAACGTCTCCTGGACCACCTCCTCGGCCATCTGCCGATCCGCGGTCAACCGGCTGGCTGCCGCGTGGACGGTATCCACGTACCGGTCGTAGAGCTCGCCCAATGCCGCCTCGGATCCGGCCGCGACCGCGCGCACGAGCGCCGCGTCGTCGGTGCGCGGACGATCCCCGTTCATCGCTACGTCCCGGTTGCTTCGTCGGTTTCGACGCGGACGTGGAGGGGTCGGCGTTCGAAGCCGCTCGAGAAGACGACATCGGTTTCGGTCTGGAACACGTCCTTCGTGGACTGGACGAGACGGAGGACCCGCTCGAGGTCGCGGGTGTCGCGGGCCCGGACCTTGATGAGGTAATCGGCCTCACCGGTGATGTGATGGCACTCCTCGATCTCGGGGATGCGCGCGAACGCGTCGGTGAGGTCGTTGGACGTGGTGCCCGGCGCCTGGGTGATCCAGCTGAAGGCGAGGATGTTAACCCGACCGCGGCCGGGTCGACGACGGCGGCATAGCCCTTGATGACGCCCCGCGCCTCGAGCTTCTTCACCCGCTCGTGGGCGGACGGCCCGCTCATCCCGACCCCGGCGCCGAGGTCGGCGTAGGGCCGCCGCCCGTCACGTTGAAGAACGTCGAGGATCCGGGCGTCGTTCGTACTGATCCGTTCGGATGAGCCCATCAAGTACCTATTCGTTAGCCTGATCGGTTGTCAATCCGCGATTTGTTAGGTATCATCACCTAGTCAGACAACTCTGATCGTCGGTCCGCCGCAATCCAGCGGCGGGAGCGGGTTCGCCCGGCTCCGCGGCGATCACGCAGCGGAGGTTCCCCAATGTTCGCCATTGGACTCGGGTTCCTGGCGCTGTTCTCAGTTCTCAGCATCCTGCTGGGCAATGAGGATCCGCGTCACACGTCGGACCCTCGAGACGACATCGCCCTGTGGATGCACTTCGGCATCCGCTGAGCCAGGCGCGCTAGCCTACCCCACGAGGTCCTGGACAATGTCCGGGGCCTCGTTTCGATTCCGGCCAGGTCGTGCAGGGCGGCAATCGAGGCCTGCCCCGTGTTTCGAATAGCCGCGTATCCGGGAGTTCGCGCACCCGCGGGCTCCCCGGTCATCTCGCCCGCACATTCGGCTATCGGAATATCGATGCGGCTATTCGCATGCGGGAGGTGGCCTCATGTCGGCGAGCGTGCGATTTCCGCCGCCGGATCACGACCCGCAGGCGACATC
>JANLYK010000167.1:0-3153 GCA_031365595.1 Chloroflexota bacterium
CCGGACCGCCCGTGGGTCGGCAGCGAGCGCGGCCTCCTCGGCGCGGGCGGCGTGCTCATCGTGGGTCCGCTGCGTCCGACGGAAGGTCTCGTACGCGGTGTCGGCCCCCTGCCGGGCCCGGAATGCCACCGCACAGCGCTCGTCGGCCACGCGCCGCTCCTCGGCGCACGAGCCGTCGCCCACGGAGCCGGCGGCGGGATCGCCGTCGACGCTCACTCCGGGGGCGGCCGGTGCGCCGTCGTCGCCGGTCGGGGCCGCGCCCCGCGGCTCGTCACCCGTCGTGCCCGGGCCGGCCGAGGCGCCCGGTCGCCCTGCGGTCGCGGCCGGGGCTCGATCGGTCACCAACGTCGACGCGCTCCCGTGGCGCATGGCGGCGACGGCCGACGCGGCGGCGCTCGAGCGGAGGGCGGTCGTCATCGGGTCCGGCTCGAGCGACATCGGGACCGCGACCATGAGCGATGGCCCGGCCGACGGTCGCAGCCAGAGCGGTTCCGGCCGGTCGACGCCACTGACCGGAGCCGGTGCGTGAGTCGGAGCCGACGCGGGTGCCGGCGTCGGCTTGGCCGACGCGACGACGAACGGCGTCGGAGCTGCCTGGCGCGCGGTCTCGCCGGCCGACGGATCCCGAACAGGTGTTCCGAATCGTGGATCGACCGGGGCACCATCGATCGTTCGCCGCAGGTCCTGGCTCCGCCGTCCGGTCGTCGCCGGTTCGCCCGTCGCGACGAGTTCGTCGTGCCAGCGCCGGTCGCCGGGCCCGCCGGCCGCCGGGCCGACCGCCTCGCGGGCAGCTCCCGGATCCGCCAGGGTCGAGGACATCCGCGACTGGATCGCGTTCGGGGAGACGGTCACCCGGACTTCCCGGGAGGCGGGGGGACGGGCCCTGAGGACCTCGATCAGGGCCGCTCCGCTGGCGACCCCGAGGACCAGTCCCAGGGCAAGGAACGCGAACTCGCTCGCGGTCAAGATCCTGCTGTCCCTCCTTGGCCGTCGATCCGGCCACGACGACCCCTGGTGAGCGTAGCTGCGCGCCGCGGCCCGGTCAACCCGGACGTCGAACGACGGGTCGGAGCGCCGGTCTGCGGCTTTGCGAAGGCCGAGTTGCGGATGGTAGATTGCAACCACCGGCCGCAACCCCACGTGTCGTGCCCGGTGCACGCTCGTCCCTGGGCCCCCGACGCATCGAAAGGCACGTCCTCGACCTTGGCGATCGACCCCCTCCAGGAATTCCTCGTCCAGCCCGTCGACGCCTCCTGGCTCCAGTGCAACATCGAGTGCCAGGAAGCGTGTCCGGTCGGGACGAACTGCCGTGGCTACCTGAACCTCGCGGCCGAAGGGCGGTTCGAGGAGGGTTACATCCTGTCGCGCGAGCCGAACCCGGTCGCGGCGATGTGCTCCTATGTGTGCTCCGCACCGTGCGAGCGCGCCTGCCGCCGCGGCGACATCGACCGGCCGCTCGCGATCCGGGCGATGAAGCGCTTCCTCGTCGAATGGCACGAGGCCTCGGGTATCCCCGATGTCATGCCCGCGATCACGCCGCGGGCCGAGAAGGTCGCGGTCATCGGCGCCGGGCCGGCGGGCATCGCGGTCGCCCGTGAGCTGGCCACCAAGGGCGTCCAGGTCACCGTCTTCGACAGCCTGCCGTACGGCGGCGGGACGATGCTGATCGGCGTCCCGGCCTTCCGCCTGCCGCGCGAGGCGATCGAGATGGACGTCCGCCTCGTCGAGCGCCTCGGCGTCACCTTCCGGTTCAACACGACGATCGGCAAGGACATTCCGATGGAGGACCTCCAGCGGGACTACGACGCGATCGCACTGACCGCCGGCGCGATGGACGCGGTCGCACTCGACATTCCGGGCGGCGACCTCGACGGCGTCGACTACGGCGTCGACTTCATGAAGAAGGCGAACCTCGGCCAGGAGCTGTACGTCGGCAAGGACGTCGTCGTGATCGGCGGCGGCTACACCGCGATGGACTGCTCCCGGACGAGCCTGCGCCACGGCGCCGAGCGGGTCTCGATCGTCTACCGCCGGACACGATCCGAGCTGGTCGTCGACGAGGAGGAGCTGGGCGAGACCGAGCGCGAGGGCGTCCGGATGGAGTTCCTCGCCAGCCCGATCGAGGTCCTCGGCGAGGATGGCCACGTGACCGGCGTGAAGTTCATCCGGAACCGCCTCGGCGAGCCCGACGCCTCGGGCCGGCGCTCGCCCGTCCCGATTGAGGGCAGCGAGTTCGTCATTCCGGCCGACGTCGTCATCCCGGCGGTGTCGCAGGCAGCCGACCTGACCTTCCTGCCCGTCGAGGCGTCGTTCGAGATCAACCGCGGCCGGGTCAAGGTCGACCCTGCCACGTATGCCACCAATGTCCGCGGCGTCTTCGCCTGCGGCGACTTCGTGACCGGCCCGACGACCCTGATCGAGGCCGCCGGCCATGGCAAGAAGTGCGCCTACGCGATCGATCGCTACCTCGCCGGCCGGACGGACGTGACCGTCACCCCGAACGTGAAGATCACGAGCTCGTGGCGACACGACATGCCCGAGTTCTACGACGTCCTGCCCCGCCAGCACATCCCGATGGCCCCGGTCCAGGTCCGGATGCCGTCGACCGACCCCGAGGTCAACTTCACGACCCCGGTCGAGTACGGCTATGACGCCACGGCCGCGGTCACCGAGTCGACCCGCTGCCTGATGTGCAACTACAACATCTGGTTCGACCCGTTCCGCTGCGTGCTGTGCGGCGCCTGCGCGGATGTCTGTCCCGAGGGCGTCATCCACATGGTCGACGTGAACCAGCTCAAGACCGAGGCGCTCCTGCCCGAGATCGAGGAGTCCTACGGCTGGGAGAACGGGGCGGCGATGATCCTCGACGAGGAGCGCTGCATCCGCTGCGCCTTGTGCGTCAAGCGCTGCCCGTTCGACGCCATTACGATGGAGCGGTTCGAGCTGCAGGAGATCTCGACGGACGGTCGGCTCTACAAGGAGTCGTACCGGGACGCGCAACTGGCCGGAACCCCCGGCGTCGCAGGAGGAGCCCGGTGAGTTTCCTCGAGCGGGTGGATCAGACCATCCGCCGAAGCCCCGTCTGGCGCTCGCTGTTCCGTCAGCCGTACCCCAACGACGAGCGGTCGCGGGCGTACGCGGTGATGAACAACG
>JANLYK010000196.1:0-1544 GCA_031365595.1 Chloroflexota bacterium
CCGTCGGGGTTGTTCAGGAAGTTCAGGGCGTTGTCGATCGCGAGGCCGAACCGGGCCCGCCACGCGACGAGGCGCTCGTGGACCTCGGCCGGGATGCGGACCTCGGCAACCTCCTCGAAGACCTCGGGCGTCACGGTCAGCAATCCGACGAGGGTCGTGCCGGCCCGCGGACCGAGCATCACCTGGAGGCTGCGCTCGAGGGTGAACACCTCCGAATCGAAGCGCGGGCTCGTGATGACGTCGGTCAGGAGGTCCTCGACGTTGTCGAGAGTGCCCGGCTCCGCCACCGCGTTCGCGAGGTGGAGGATCTCCTCCTTGAACAGGAACTTCTCTTCGTGATCGAGCATGGATCGGATGGTAGCAGTCGCCCGATCGCGGGCGGTCATGCCGGCGATCGCGAACGGTCCTGACGAGTCGGCCGAATCACGAACGCCCCGGTCACGTGACCGGGGCGTTCGGCGGTGTGTCGTGGGTCGCCCTACGGGTAGAGGCCGCGCATTGCAGTGGCGTCGGCGACGCGCTGGACGGCGAGCAGGTAGGCCGCGGTCCGCATGTCGATCTGGTCGCGCCGGGCGATCGCGAGGGTCTCACCGAACGCCCTGACCATGATCTCCTTGAGCTTTTCGTTGACGACCTTCTCGCTCCAATGGTCGCGGTTCAGGTCCTGGACCCATTCGAAATAGCTGACGGTCACGCCGCCGGCGTTGCACAGGATGTCCGGGATCATGAACTTCGACTTCTTCCAGAGGATCTGGTCGGCCTCAGGAGTCGTCGGTCCGTTCGCCGCCTCGGCGATCAGGCGCGCCTTGATCCGATCCGCGTTGCGGCTCGTGATCTGGTTCTCGAGCGCCGCCGGGATCAGGATGTCGCAGTCGACCTCGAGGACGGCGGCGTTGTCGATGTCCGTCGAGCCCGGGAAGCCCTGAACGGTGCCGTGCTCCTTCTTCCAGCCGATGACTCGCTTGATGTCGAGCCCGTCGGGATTGTGGATGCCACCGGTCGAGTCGGAGACCGCCACGACGGTCGCGCCCTCGTCGCTGATCAGGGTCGCTGCGATCGAGCCCGCGTTGCCGAAGCCTTGGATCGCGACCCGGCACGTGTTGAGCTCCATCCCGAGATGGCGGGTGGCCTCGACGACGCAGAAGACGGTGCCGCGGGCGGTCGCCTCGTTGCGCCCCTCCGAGCCGCCGAGACTGATCGGCTTGCCCGTCACGACGCCCGGGACCGTGTACCCCTGGTGCATCGAGTAGGTGTCCATCATCCAGGCCATGATCTGGGCGTTCGTGTTGACGTCCGGGGCCGGGATGTCACGCTCGGGCCCGATCAGGACCTCGATCTCGGTGAAGAAGCGTCGGGTCAGCGCCTCGAGCTCCTTCTGGCTGAGCTTCTTGGGATCGACGATGACGCCGCCCTTGCCGCCACCGTACGGGATGCCGACGACCGCGCACTTCCAGGTCATCCACATCGCGAGGGCCTTGACTTCCTCGAGGCTCACGTCCTGGTGGTAGCGGATGCCGCCCTTGGCCGGGCCGCGACCAAGGTTG
>JANLYK010000202.1:0-3179 GCA_031365595.1 Chloroflexota bacterium
CTCGAGCCGGTCGACCTCGTTCTCGACGTCGGCGCGGGCCGCTACGACCCGGGCGTACGCGGCGTCGACCCGGGAACCCGGTTCCGTGCCCACTCGATCGTCTCCTTTGCCGTCTCGATGGTCCGGCTCGGAATGAACCGGTTCTTCATGGCTTCACCGTCGAACCCGCCGCGCGCGACGGATGCGCCCATCAGCGCCATCCAGGCGATGAGCCCGGTCGCGACGCCGATGGCGGCCCCGATCCGCGGGCCGGCGGCGAACGCCGTCAGGAAACCGAGCAGGACGCCCGCGAGCGCACCGCCGACGAGGCCCGCGAGCGCGCCTCCGCCACCCGCACCGGACAGGGCGCCTCCGATCAGGCCGACGATGGCGCCGATGATCGCCAAGCTCGCGATCGCGAGCGTGACCGGACGCCACGACGGGTCCGCACCCGGGACAACGGCATCCGCAGCCGCCGTCCACGCCCGATTCGTGAGGTCGAGGCCGAGCACAACACCGACCACGACGCCGATCACGAGGGCGAGGACGAAGGGCCGGCCGACCGACGCGCCGACGGCCGGGCGCATGGCCAGGATCACGCCGGCGATCGCGACCGCGGCCAGGAGCAGGACGCCGAGCAGGATGCCCCACCCCATCGAGCCGAACAGCGCCTCGCCGAGGAACAGTGGCAGGCCGACGATCACGAGCAGCCCGGCGACCAAGCCGGCCGCGGCCGCGATCCCGACGAAGACGGCCGCGCGCTTGACGGCGTCGGCGATGTCCCCGAACTCGGCCTTGGCCAGATCGATGTGGGCGCCGACCATCCTCTGACCGGCTGACTTCGTGGCCTTGACCTGGTCGATCAGGCCGGGCGCGTCAGGCGCGGCGGGCGCGGGCCGACCGGCCTCGGCGTCGGGCGCAGTCGTCGGATCCGTTGGTTCGTCCAGGTTGGGCTCCCGTCGATGTCCTGGGGGACGCGGCCATGATAGCGCCGGTTTGGTCCGGACTCGCGGGGCCACAAGAGCACCACGACGGAAGGCTCAGGCCGCGGTCCCGAACGCTCCGTTACCCAATCGATCCGCCGCGTCGAAGAAGCCGTATGCCCGCCGGAACGCGGGGTCGGCCGGATCGGGTCGCCGGCCGGCGGCCGTCCGCCACAGCGAGCGCTCGAGCTCCTCGAGCCGGTCCGAGAGCTCGGCCGGCCCGCGCGGCACGGCAATGTCGGAATAGGTCCGCCGGCCGGCCGGGTAGCGGACGTCCTCGTCGGCGATCCGGGGGAGCATCGCGAACACGAGACGGGCATGACCGAGGGCCGCGAGGTTCCACGGCTCGGCGGCTCGCAACGCCGCCGGTCGGCCGATCCGCGTCGCGAGCTCGTCCTCGGCGAGGGCCTCGGCCGCGGCCGCGCGTCGTTCGGCGTCGGAAGCCGGGCCGTCGACCCGCATCGGCCCGACCCGCTGGAGCAGGTAGCGAAGCTCGGCAAGACCGGCGGCGTCGGAGCGCAGCCAGCCGATGAACCCGACCTGGACGCCCTCGACGTGAGGCAAGGTTCGATCGGCGAGATAGTCGGCGCCGCCTTCGGGCAGGGATCCCTCGCCGAGGGCCGCCTCGAGGAGCTCGCGCGTCCGGCGCGCGAGGGCGTGCCAGCGATCGAACTCCGAGAAGCCGCTCTGTTCGAGATCGTGCATCACGCCGCCTCAGCCGCGGGTTCCGATGTCGAGAGCATCGGTATCGGGAGCGTCAATCGTGTCGCGCCCCGGCGGCACGACGCGAAGGTTCCATGACACCTTGGCCGATGGTACTCGGGCAGGATGGCCGTGATCGCCCCGGCGGAGTCCCGATCGGGTTGCCGGACGGTGGCGGCCAGGGGGCTCGGGCGGAGCGAACCTGCGGGCCGCGGACCGTGCCACGGCGGCTGCGCTAGGCTGCATCGCGTGCCCACCGCCCGCCCGCTCCTGACCGCCGAGCTGCTCAGCATCGGCTCGGAGTTGACCGTCGGCGAGACCCGCGATACGAACGCCGGCGAGATCGCCCGGAGCCTGACCGGGATCGGCGTCGCGGTCGGCCGGATCCAGGCCGTACCGGACGAGTTCGAGACCGTTCGCGATGCGATGGCCGCCTCGGTGGGCCGGGTCGACCTCGTCGTCTCGACCGGCGGCCTCGGCCCGACGCCGGACGACCTGACCCGCGAGGCGATTGCCGCGGCGGTCGGCGAGGAGCCCGCGGTGGACCCGGAGCTCGAGGTGTGGCTTCGTGGGCTCTGGTCGCGACGCGGCGTCCCATTCCCGGCGATGAACCTGAAGCAGGCCTGGCTCCTGCCCTCGGCGACGGCCCTGCCCAATTCGAACGGCACGGCGCCCGGCTGGTGGGTCGACCGGGCCGATGGCGGCGTGATCGTGGCCCTGCCCGGCCCACCCCGCGAGATGCGCCCGATGTGGACCGACCACGCCCTCCCCCGCCTCCATTGGCGCGGCGCCGGAGCGCCGGTCGCCAGTCGGACGCTGCGCCTGGCAGGCATCGGCGAGTCGCAGGTCGCCGACGTCCTCGGCGAGGCCCTCCTGCGCGCGCCCGACCCGGTCGTCGCGACCTACGCTCGCCAGGACGCGGTCGACGTCCGGATCTCCTCCCGTGATCTGGGGCCGGCGCGTGGATCGTCAGCGCCCAGCGCAGCCGATCGCGTTGCGGCCGCCGCCGAGCGGATCGCGGCCCTCCTCGTCGGCCACGTCTGGAGCGAGGGCGAGACGACCTGGGCCGATGCGATCGGCGCAGCGCTGGCCGCGCGCGGCAGTTCGCTCGCGATCGTCGAGGCGGGAACGGCGGCCGCCCTGACCGGCCTCCTCGGCGACCAGCCGTGGATCCGGATCGCCGAGTCCGTCGCGGCCGATGGCCCAGTGGCCCGCGAGCATCGAACTGCCGCTGGACTCGAGACCCTGACCCGGCGCGCGATGGCCCGCGGCGCGGCCGACATCGGCGTCGGCGTTCGGGCCCGCGAACGCGGCGCGGACACGGCCGTGGCGATCGTGGTCGTCGCGCCGGATTGGGTCCACCGCGAGCGGCGCATCGCGTTCCTCGGTGGGTCGAACGGGCGGACCCGCTCTGCGCTCGCCGCGGCTCACGTCCTGTTGACGGCGCTCCGGACCCGCTGATCCGCAACGGTTCTCCCCGGAACGCCGAACGTCAGCGGTGGGCGTTCCGGCCGA
>JANLYK010000231.1:0-5585 GCA_031365595.1 Chloroflexota bacterium
CGAGGCCCGCAACGACCTCTGCGTCCGGGCGGTCCGGGCGGTCGTGTCGGCCGGCTACGAGAACGTCGGGACGCTCGAATTCCTCGTCGACCGCGATGGCAACGCGTTCTTCATCGAGATCAACTGCCGGATCCAGGTCGAACACCCGGTGACCGAGATGCTGACCGGGATCGACATGGTCGCGACCCAGATCCGGATCGCGGCCGGCGAGCCGCTCGGAATCAGCCAGTCCGATATCGTGGTTCGGGGCCACGCGATCGAGTTCCGGATCAACGCCGAGGACCCGGCGGCGGACTTCCGGCCGGCCGCCGGCGTCGTCGAGCGCTACCTCGCTCCGGGCGGGCCGGGCGTCCGGATGGACTCGCACCTGTTCGCCGGCTACGAGGTCCCCCCGTTCTACGACTCGCTCCTCGGCAAGCTGATCGTCTGGGGTCAGACGCGTGAGGCCGCCATCGAGCGCGGCAAGGTCGCCCTCGACGAGCTCATGGTCGAGGGCATCGTGACGAACGTGGCGATCCACCAGGCGCTGCTCTCAAGCGAGGCGTTCCTCGACGGCCGGATGACCACGAACCTGCTCGACCGGGTGGGGTCGTCGGCGTTCCTGGCCGCGGCGGCCCGATCGTGACCGATCCCCTCCGATCCACCTGGTGCATCAGCTTGCGACGAGCGAGCACGGCCCATTCTCAGATCGGGCACCGATTCGTCGGACGGGAAATCGGGCCATGCTCATTCATCACGCGATGATCCACTGCAGGCATCACGTCCCGCCCGGCAGGCATCACGTCCCGCCCGGCAGGCATCCCGTCCAGCTTGGCACGGCCGAGCGCCCCGCCGCCCGTGCGCCCCTGCACACGCCCGCCCGCGCGGCCGTCACTCGAGCCGCCAGACTGACCCCACCCGCACGGAGTTCCTCGTGACCGACACGCACACCGAGCCCACGCCCGCCGCCGACTCTCGGCCCGGGGCCGACTCCCGGCTCGCCGCCGACCGCCCGGCGCGGCTCGAGACCATCCACTCGACCCGCGAGATCGAGGCCCTCATCCCGCATCGCTGGCCCATCCTCCTCGTCGACCGGATCGTCGAGTACGACGCGGAGGCGAAGCGGATCGTCGGGATCAAGGGCGTGGCCGCCACCGAGTGGTTCTTCCAGGGCCACTTCCCGGGCCTGCCGGTGATGCCCGGCGTCCTCCAGGTCGAGGCGCTCGCCCAGACGATGGCCGTCTACGTCGCGAAACAGCCCGGGTTCGGGGACCGGATCGGGCTCTTCGCCGGCATCGACGACTGCCGGTTCAAGCGGGTCGTGGTCCCCGGCGACGTCCTCCGGCTCGAGATCACGATGGAGAAGCTCGGCAGCCGGTTCGGGCGGGCGAAGGCGGTGGCCAGCGTCGATGGCGAGGTCGCCTGCGAGGGGACCCTGACCTTCGTGATCCCCGCGGCGGGTGTGCTGCGATGAGCGTCCGGGTCGCGATCCTGTCCGACATCCACGGCAACCTCGAGGCGCTGACCGCCGTCCGGGCCGCCTTCAAGAAGGAACGCCCGGACCACGTCGTGATCGCCGGCGACCACGTCATGAACGGCCCCGATCCGGCCGGCGTCGTCGATGCCCTCCGGGACATGGAGGCATCGGGCGCCACGATCGTCCAGGGCAACACCGACGTCGCGGTCGCCGACTTCGACTATTCGGCCGCCAACCCGAGCTTCAACGACGGCGTTCCGGAGATCTTCCGGGCTGCCGCGGAATGGGCCCACGATGCCCTCGGCGACGAACGGGTCGCGTGGCTCCGGCGCCTGCCCAGCGAGCGCCGGCTGATGCTCGATGACACGATGCTCCTGGCCTGTCACGCCTCGCCCGGGTCGCAGACCCAGGGCTTCGACGCGCAGCTCGACCCGTCGGTGGTCTACGAGCGCCTGTCGCGGACCGATGCCCGGCTGATCGCCTGCGGCCACACCCACATGCCCGAGATCCGCGACCTCGGCTGGAAGATGATCGTCAACGACGGCTCGGCTGGCTACGTCTTCGACGGCGACCCCACTGCTTCGTGGGCACTCGTCGACGTGGACGGTACGGAGGTCAGCGCCGAGATCCGGCGGACCGAGTTCGACACGATGGCGGTCGCCAATGCGATCTCGGCGCGGGGGATTGCCGGCGACGTGTACCGGGCCGCCACGGTCCGGACCGGGAAGCTCGTCCGATGACCGCCGATCGGGCCTACGCGTGGCCGACGAGCCCGCGCCGAGTCGTCGTCACCGGCATGGGCGCCCTCACCTCTCTTGGCAACGACGTCGCGTCGACCTGGCAGGCGATGGTCGAGGGCCGGTCCGGGATCGGCCCGATCACCTTGTTCGACCCGGCCCGGCTCGAGTGCCGGATCGCGGGTGAGATCAAGGACTTCGACGCGTCGCACATCCTCGACAAGAAGGATCTCCGGCGGACCGACCGGTACATCCAGTTCGGCCTGTTCGCGGCCCGCCAGGCGATGGACGCGGCCGGGCTCCCGGCCTGGCTCGAGGGCGACGAGGCCGAACGCACGGGCGTCATCTTCGCGACCGGCCTCGGCGGGGTCGGAACGCTCGTCGACGGGATCTCGATCAACGCCCTGCGCGGACCGGACCGGATCAGCCCGTTCTTCATCCCGATGGGCATCCCCAACGTCGGGGCGGGCCAGATCGCGATCAGCTTCGGGATGACCGGCCCCAACTTCACGACCGTGTCGGCATGCGCGAGCGGCGGCCACGCGATCGGCGAGGCCTGGGAGACGATCCGGCGCGACGACGCGGACGTGATGATCGCCGGCGGCGCCGAAGCCGGCATTCGCGAGCCGCTCGTCGGCGGCTTCGACTCGATGCACGCGCTGTCCCGGCGCAACGACGATCCGGCCGGCGCGTCCCGACCATTCGACCAGGGGCGCGACGGGTTCGTGCCGGGGGAGGGGGCCGGCGCCCTGATCCTCGAGGAGCTCGAGCATGCCCGGGCGCGCGGCGCGACGATCTTCGCCGAGCTGATCGGCTACGGCGCGACCGCCGACGCCTCGCACATCACCCTGCCCGCGCCGGGCGGGATGGGCGCTGTACGAGCGGCCCGCCGGGCGATGGCCAAGGCAGGCATCGGGCCCGACGCGATCACCCACGTGAACGCCCACGCGACCTCGACGCCCGAGGGCGACAAGGCCGAGCTCCAGGGGATCCGGACGATCTTTGGCGATCGGGCGGGCGACGTCGCGGTCACGGCCAACAAGTCGATGATCGGGCACACCCTCGGCGCCGCCGGGGCCATCGAATCGATCGTGACGATCCAGACGATCCGCGAGGGCTGCATCCCTCCGACGGTCAACCTGACCGACCCGGATCCGGCCGGGGAGGGCCTCGACCTGACACCGCTGACCGCGTCGCGCCGCGATGTCGAGGTCGCCCTGTCCAATTCGTTCGGGTTCGGTGGCCAGAACGCTGCCCTGATCTTCCGGCGGTTCGAGTCGTGACCGACGATTCGATGGCCGTTCCGGCGACGGACGGCTCGGCGACGGACGGCTCGGCGACCGACGCCACCGAGGCCGACGCCACCGAGGTCCCGGCGACCGAGGTCGCCGACGTCACCGCCGACGTCGCGGAAACCGGCGGGCTGCCGGTCGACCTCGGCCCGGAGGATGCCTCCCTGCTCGCCCTCGTCGATCGACTTGGGTCGCTCCTCGACCGAAGCGACCTGTCCGAGATCGCCGTCGAGGCGGGCGGCACCCGGCTCGTCCTGCGCAAGCCGTCCGCATTCCCCACGGTCGTCGCGGCCGCCCCGGCCCCAACCGCCGACGGCACGGCGGGGCCCGTCCCCGGGGCCACGCCCGGCGCCGCTCCGACCGCTGCGGGCGGCCAGCCTGGTGCCGCCGAGGCGCCGTCCCGGCCGAGCGTCAAGGCTCCGCTCACCGGGGTCTGGTACAGCTCACCGGCGCCCGGTTCCGCGCCGTTCGTCGCGGTCGGGCGCGAGCTCGCCGTTGGCCAGGTGATCGGCATGATCGAGGCGATGAAGCTCTTCAACGAGATCAAATCGGACCTCGCCGGGCGGGTGGTCAGGGTCATCCCGGAGAGCGGGGCCCTGGTGAAGGCGAAGCAGCCCCTGATCGAGGTCGAACCGCTATGAACGAAGCCTCGGGCGCGCCCGTCCAGCGCCGGGCCCATGTCACGGGCTGGGGCCGCTATGCCCCGAGCCAGGTGTTGACGAACGCCGACCTCGAGAAGCTCGTCGACACGTCCGACGAGTGGATCACCTCGCGGACCGGGATCCGAGAGCGACGGGTCGCTGCCGCCCATGAAACGACCGCCTCGATGGGTGCCGTGGCCGGGCTGCGGGCGATCCGGACGGCCGGTCTCGAGCCCGACGACATCGACCTGATCCTGCTCGCGACGCTCACCCCCGACTACTGGATGCCGTCCACGGCCGCCCTCGTGAAGGAGGCGATCGGCAACACGAAGGCGACCGCGTTCGACGTGATGGCCGCGTGCAGCGGCTTCGTCTATGCCTTCGCCACGGCGCAGGCCTACATCCAGGCCGGGATCGCGAAGCACGTCCTCGTGATCGGCGCCGAGCTCCTGACCCGCTTCCTCGACTACACCGATCGGGCGACCTGCATCCTCTTCGGCGACGGGGCCGGGGCGGTCGTCCTGTCCGCGTCCGACGAGCCCGGCGGCGCGCTCGGGATCGAGATGACCACCGAGCCCCAGGGCGCCTACATGATCTGGCTGCCGGCGGGCGGCTCCAAGGCCCCGCCGTCAAGCGGCACGATCTCGCGCGGCGAGCACTACGTCCGGATGGAGGGTCGCGAGACCTATCGGTTCGCGACGAAGACGATGGCCACGACGGCCCTCGAGTCGATCCGGCGGTCGGGCCTCGAGCCCGGCGACATCGACCTGTTCGTGCCCCACCAGGCGAACATCCGGATCATCGAGGCCGTGGCCAAGGGCCTCGGCCTGCCGATGGACAAGATGTTCGTCAACCTCGACAAGTACGGCAACACGTCGGCGGCGTCGGTCCCGATCGCGCTGGCCGAGGCTGTCAACGAGGGCCGGGTGAAGATCGGCGACAACGTCACGATCGTCGCGTTCGGAGCCGGCTTCACGAGCGGCGCGGTCACGATCGAGTGGACGGCCGATCCGGCCCGGGGAATCGCCGGCGACGCGGCGGTCGACCCTGCGGACGTTGTCGTCAGGCTGCCGGTCGACTGGAACTCGGTCGATCCGATCCCCGAGGCCCTCAGCGCGGTCATGAACCGGCCTGGCTCTCTCGACGTGCCCCTCGACGACGTGGTCCCGGGCGAGCCCGAGCCAGCCCGCCAGCCGGTCGGGTGACGCACTCCGCAATGCAACGCGGCCTGAGCGGGCCAACCTGTACCCTGACGCAACCGTTCGCGGTGGCCGGCGGATTCGGCCGAACTTGGTGAGGGAGGACCAGACCGATGGACCCAATGACGCCCCGCTCCCGACGTGCCGTGCTCGCAGGCGCGCTCGGCGGAGTCGCCGCCGCCGCGGCAACGAGCCTGGTCAGGCCGGTGTCGGCCGCAGCCGCTGACGGCGACCCGTTGCTTTTGGGTCAAACGAACAAC
>JANLYK010000256.1:0-2188 GCA_031365595.1 Chloroflexota bacterium
TCCTCGCCCTCCTTGAGCGAGATCGAGTTCACGACGCCCTTGCCCTGGAGCTGGTGCAGGCCGGCCTCGATCACCGACCACTTCGAGCTGTCGACCATGACCGGAACGGTGGCGATATCCGGCTCGGCGGCGATCCGGCGCAGGAACCGAGTCATCGCTGCCGGCCCGTCAAGCATCGCCTCGTCCATGTTCACGTCGATGATCTGGGCGCCGTTCGTGACCTGCTCGCGGCCGATGCCGACCGCCTCGTCCTCTGAACCGGCGGCGACCAAGCGGGCGAACTTGCGGGATCCGGTGACGTTCGTCCGCTCCCCGACGTTCACGAACGCGTTGCCGGGCGGCGGGATCACGAGCGGCGTGAGCCCGGCGAGTCGAGTCATCCCGGTCGGCTCGGGGATCGGGCGGGGCGGCAGACCGGCGACCGCCTCGGCGATCGCGGCGACATGGGCCGGCGTGGACCCGCAGCAGCTGCCGGCGACGTTGAGAAGCCCGTGCCGGGCCCACTCGCCGAGCGCCGCGGCCATCTCCTCGGGCGTCTCGTCGTACCCGCCGAGCTCATTGGGCAGGCCCGCGTTCGGGTAGGCCGAGACCGGCCGGTCCGCCACCCGCGAGAGGACGTCGAGGTGCTCGCGCAACTGACGCGGCCCGAGGGCGCAGTTGAGGCCCACGATCAACGGGTCGGCGTGGCGGATGCTGTGCCAGAAGGCTTCCACGGTCTGGCCGGACAGCGTCCGGCCCGAGGCGTCCACGATCGTTCCGGAAATGATCAGGGGCAGGCGCTGGCCGATCTCGTCGAAGAGCGCCTGGACGGCGAAGATCGCCGCCTTGGCGTTGAGCGTGTCGAAGATCGTCTCGATCAGGAGGATGTCGGCGCCACCCTCGATCAGTCCGGCCGCGGCTTCCTTGTAAGCGACTGCGAGCTCGTCCCAGGTCACGCTCCGCGCCGCCGGATCGGCGACGTCGGCGCTCATCGACGCGGTCCGGTTCGTCGGGCCGAGGGAACCTGCCACGAACCGCGGCCTGGCCGGATCAGCGCGTTCCACCGCGTCCGCCGCGTCGCGCGCGAGCCGGGCGGCGACGACGTTCAGGTCGTGGACCGTGGCCGGATCGAATCCGTAGTCCGCCTGGGCGATTCGCGTCGCGGTGAACGAGTTGGTCGTGAGGATCTCGGCGCCGGCAGCGAGGTAACCGGCATGGATGGCCGAGACCGCCGCGGGCTGGGTCAGGCAGAGGAGGTCGCTGTTGCCGCGAAGGTCGCTCGGATGATCGCGGAAGCGCTCGCCGCGAAAGTCGGCCTCGTCGAATCGGTGGGCCTGGAGCATCGTCCCCATCGCCCCGTCGAGGACCATGATCCGCTCGCGCAGGATGCCCGGCAGCGCAGCCAGGCGCGACGCCCGGTCGAATGGCGCGGCGCTCCCTGGCGCGAACTCGGGCGGCGCGCCGGCCGTCACGACACGCCGACCGCGGCCGGGTGGCGCGCCCGGATCCGACGGACGAGTTCGGCGCACTGCTCGTACCGGCCGAAGCTCGGCATGATGTACGTCCCGGCGACCTCGTGCTCCATCGCCGCCAGGAGACGGTCGGCCATCTCGATCCCGACCTCCGAGCCGCGCTCGCCGGCGTCGCGCATCGCCGCCCGCGCCTCGTCGGGCAGGGTGATCCCGGGAACCTCGTTGTGGAGGAACTCGGCGTGGCGGGTCGACACGAGCGGGAGGACCCCGAGCAGGACCGGGATCGGGAAGCCGGCCGGGCCGAACCGCCGACGGGCCTCGGCGAGCATCGACTCGACCTGCTCGACGGAGTACAGCGGCTGGGTCATCACGAGGTGGGCGCCCGCGGCCACCTTGCGTTCGAGCCGGTCCCACTCGGTCGCGGCGTCGGCGGCGGTCGAGTCGAGGGCGCACGCGATCGTGAACCCAGCCCGCTGGCCGATCGACGCCCCGGACGGGTCCTCCGCCCGGTTCAGTCGGGTCAGGATCTCGATCAGGCCGATCGAATCGACATCCCAGACGCCTGTTCCGGTCGGGTAGTCGCCGATCCGCGGCGGATCGCCGGTCAGGGCAATGACGTTCCGGACGCCGAGGGCGTGGGCGCCGAGCAGCTCCGATTCGAGGGCCATCAGGTTCCGGTCACGGGTCGTGCAATGGACCAGGCACTCGAGGTCGAGATCGTGCTGGATCCCGAACGC
>JANLYK010000601.1:0-4175 GCA_031365595.1 Chloroflexota bacterium
CTCGACGGAACCTCCTCGAGGGCGCGCCACGGCGCCGACGTCTCGCTCATCGATCCTCCCGGGCGGGCGTGGCGCCAGGCGGCGACGAGCAGCGACGGACAGCTCGACGCCCCGCGACGTTGGGGGCACTTCCGACGTCGGCGGGGCGTCTGCGACCACCCTAGCGGGGCCGACTTATCTGCCGCTTAGCTGCGACTCCGACTCGGCGGAGCCGACCGGTCTCAGTGGCTGGGCAGCGGGACCTGGCGGACCTCGTCGTCGGCCGCGCGGGCGACCGCCAACGCGATCCGCGCCACGGAGCGCCGGACGCGCGTGCCAAGCGGCTCGGTCGGGTGGGCGAGCCGGGCCAGACGCTGAGCGTCGGCCTCGGCGGCCCGCTCGCGGGCGATCTCGAGGGCGAGGAAGACGTGGTTGCTGTGCATGGAAGAGACCTCCGGGAGGGAAGAGCGGCGGGGAGAGCGATCAGCGGGCGTGGTCATCACCGATCGACTCCCGGCTGTCGGTGCCCCAGGTGACCGCTGCGAGGTCGAGCCCGACGAGACCGGCGACGACGATGAAGAGTGCGAACAGGGCGTCCATTCGGGACCTCCGATCTCTCCGGTCATAACCGGTATCAAGTGCTTCATTGGTTACTCGCAGAATAGCCTCTTGCGCGTAACCTGTCAAGGGATATATAGTGGTTAGGTGAGCTTGCAGGAACCCACGACCAACCCCCACCAGCCGCCGATGAGCGACCACGCCCACGGCGATGTCCCGCTCGAGACCGCCTTCGACTTCCTGAACACGCTCGAGCTCGAGGACGGTGCACTTGTTGAGCGCCTGACCTCGCTCGATACGGCTGCCGCCTGGCTCGCCGATGCCGCGGTCGTGCCTGACCGGACGACGATCACGGGCCTCGCCACGAGTGCTGCCGACCAGTCGACCGTCCTGAAGCGGCTCGTCACGACCCGGACCGCCCTGCGCGACGTCGCCCACGCGGTCGCCCACGAGCGCCCGCCCGAGCGCGCGGCGATCGACGAGGTCAACCGGGCCCTGCGGTCACGCGAGCGGGTCGAGCTCGTCGCGGCCGACGATGGCGTCCGGCTCGGGCACAGCCACGTTGGTGATGTCGTCGACGACGTCCTTGCCCGGATCGCCGAGCCGATCGTGCGCGAGATCGGGTCCGGTCACGACGACCGCGTCCGGATCTGCGCCAACGACACGTGCCGCTGGATCTTCTACGACGAATCGCGCTCGGGCCGCCGGCGCTGGTGCGACATGGCGACGTGCGGCAACCGGGCCAAGGCCCGCCGCCACCGCGAGCGCCAGAAGACCGCCGACGCGCCGCGGCATGTCGCAGGAGCAGCAACGCACGACTCAGTTCGCGGATCCTGAGTCGGTAGCTGCTCGCGGCCGCGAACGGATCGGGTCTCGCGACGGCGGCCCTGACCGCTGGACCGATGCACGCTCGAAATAGAAATGCTTGACTTCCCCTGATCGGCCGCCCAGAGTCCGCCAAAGTGCGATCACGAACCCATCACCTCACCGGCGGCACAGCCGTCACGACCAGCTACTCGTACGACGACAACGGCAATCGTCTGACCGCGTCGGATGGCACGCTCACGATCAGCGCGACATACGACCGGCTCAACCGTCCTCTGACGATCGACGACGAGGACGCCGGGTCGACCGCCGATACGACCTACACGTACGCCCTCGCCAGCCCGAGCTGGACCGACCCGACCGGGACCTATCTCGTCAACCTCGACGCGTTCGACCGGCCGACCAGCGTCGACGGACCAGCCATCGGAGCGATCACCTCGACCTATCGCTCGGACGGGATGCCCGCCACGAAGACCGAACCCAGCGGCAACGTCACCACGTATACGTACGACGCCGCCGGCCGTGAGACCAGACGCGACACGAACGGCACCGGCGGCGTCGATCGGGCCGACATCGAGCTCGCCTACAACCGCGCCGGCCAGATCCTGTCCGAGACGAGCACGATCACGGGCGACCCGACCAACGGCACCACGACCTACACCTACGACCCGCTCGAGCGCCTGACCGGCTTCACCCGGGCCGGCACCGCGACCGCCTACGGCTGGGACAAGGTGCCCAACCGGACGAGCGTCCAGGTCGGCGCGGGATCCCCGGTCACCACCACGTACAACGCCGCCAACCGGCCCCAGGACCAGAACGGCGTCGCGAACGCCTACGCCTCGGACGCCGACGGCCGCCTGACGACCCAGCCGACCAGCGCCGGGGCCGGCTTCCAGCGCTACGAGTGGGACACCTTGGGTCGCCTGACGAAGGTCAAGGACGCCGCCGGCACGACGACCCTCGCGACCTACACCTACGACCCGCTCGACCGCCTCCGCCTCGTCGACTACGGCGGCTCAACTCGGACCCGCTTCCGCTACGTCGGGCTGACCACGAGCGTCGCCCAGACGATCGACGACGTGACGAGCACGGTATCCCGCAACATCGGCACCGGCTGGACCGGAGAGCGCCAGCTCGACTGGACCGGCACGAACAGCAACATCCGCTCCTACGGCACGAACGCCCACCACGACACCGTCTGGACCGCGAGCTCGACAGGCTCGGTCAGCGCCACCCTCCGCTACGACCCGTGGGGCCAGCTCACGAGCTCGACCGGGGCATCCCTGCCCGACTTCCGGTTCCAGGGCAGCTGGCACGACACGACGACCAGCATCGCCTGGGTCGTCACCCGCTGGTATGCCCCAGCCCTCGGCCGGTTCCTGTCCGAGGACAGCCTCCTCGGGACCCCGAGCGACCCGCCGTCACGCCACCTCTACGCTTATGGCGCCGGCGAACCGATCGGGCGCTGGGACCCAGATGGGCGCTGGTATCAGCCTGAGAAGCGACTCGCGGAATACACTATCGAGTTGCCAGATTGGTATGGGTTAGCTTGGTTCGTTGCAACCGAATATTCGTGCGCGTTCTGGATCAAGAGGTTGCCGTTCACTGACTTCTGGAAGGGTGTCAGCGGGGCCGGTTGCGCGTACGGAGGTTTCATTCAGAAGACCGTGTCGGACCGCGTCAAGCAGACCGTCTACGTAAAGCCGTTCTCCCGCGGCGCAAACCCACCAAACGGCAATATTTATACAGTCAGGCTGCACTGGGTTTACTGGTGGCGAGGTGTGGACGGCGGGCTCCATTACCGCGGCGCCTTTGATGAGCGGTTCCGCGCCACGCAATGGTCAGCCGGCGCGATGGACCGCTGCGACCTTATCAACCGCGACAAGGGCTTCGGAATGACCTCACTTTGTTTGGGCCTGTGGTGAGCATTTTCATCACAGCTGTCGCGGCGGCGGCGATCCTCGTCGCGATCTGGACCGTATTGCTTGTTCGCGTCGAGCATGCGCCCCTCAAGTCTGCCTTGCGGGCGGGTACAGCGATGTTCGGCCCTCCCGCCGTCATCGCGGGAATCGCTGCCACGCTTCTGCCGAGCAGTGAACCTGGGCTCGTTGCCGGGATCGCAGTTGTGACCATCGCCCTTGTGGCTGCATCGGCGATCCTGGTTCGTCGGTTCCGTTCCAAGTGGCTCGATCGTTAGTTGTGATTCCCGGACACGTTGCTGACGAGGACCGTCATTCGTGACCGTCCGTTCAACGAGGCCAACTTGATGAGTGGGAGGCGTAGCCTCGCCTCTGGCTGACGTCCCGGCAGCGGCGCGAACCTCCGTTGCCATTCGGGTCATCGACTCCTCGTCGTACGGGTTCGGGAAGCCGGCGATCAAGTGGCGGTAGCCGATCTCGAGGTACGGCGCGATGTACGCGGCCACGTCCTCGGGCGTCCCGACCGGCTGGTCCTTCCACGGCTCGGCCTTGCCGTTCCGCGCGAAGACCCGGTTGGCGACCGTGCGCGCTTCGTCCCGCGAGTCGCGGATCACGACGACCCCGAGCCCGGACGTCCGCTCGATCTCGTTGGGGTCGCGCCCGACCGCCTCGCAGTGCCGGAGCAGCACCTCCTCCTTGTGGCGGACCTTGTCGATCCCGCCGCCGAGGTTGTTCGCGTCGGCGTACTTCGCCACGAGCTTGAGGGTGACCTGCTCGCCGCCGCCCCCGATCAGGAGCGGCAACCTCTTCTGGATCGGCGCGGTGAGCCAGCACTTTGTTGACACAACTACGTTGGGCTCGCAGAATGTGGACAGTGTCGACTGCACTTTGTTG
>JANLYK010000604.1:0-6466 GCA_031365595.1 Chloroflexota bacterium
GCCCGCCCGATCCACAAGCCGCCGACGACGGCCACGACGCCGAGCGCGACCGAGCCGGCCAGGTTCACGAGCCCGAGCGCGGGCAATCCGTCCTCGATCAGGCGCCAACTGTCGAGTATCAGCGTGGAAAAGGTCGTGTACGCGCCGAGAAACCCGACCAGCAGCGGCGCACGGAGATCGGCCGGCAGAACGCCGCGATCCACGATCAACGCGGCCAGCACGCCCACGACGAACGCGCCGCTCAGGTTGACGACCAGGATCCCGAGCGGAAAGGCGCCGCCGAACCGGTCGAGCACGGCGACGTCGACGAGATAGCGAGCGACGGCACCGGCCGCGCCGCCCGCCGCGATCAGGATGAGGGTCACGCCGCGCAGAATCGAGGATCGTCGTGGCCGCGTCAACCACGGGCATCGCAACGGCGCGCGCTCGCGGCCAGATCGTCTCCATCCGCTACCGTGGGCTGACGCAGCACAGGAGCAACCGATGGCCGAACGAGCGATGCCCAGCTTCCGCACGGCTCCGCCGGAGCTCATCGAGCGTTTCGCCGCGATCCTCGATGGCTTCCCCCAGGCGGCTCGTCGGAAGATGTTCGGCTACCCGGCGGCGTTCATCGGCGGCAACATGGCGACGGGCCTGTTCGCGGACACATGGGTTGTCCGCCTGCCGGCGAACGAGATCGAGGCGGCCAGGGCAGCCGGCGCCGGGAGCTTCGAGCCGATGCCCGGCAAGCCGATGAAGGCATTCGTCGTCATCCCGGCCGGCGACGTCGCCGACGACAATGCGATCCGCACCTGGGTCGAGCGGGGCATCGCCTTCGCGGCGTCGCTCCCCGCGAAGGCGTAGCGCCTACTTCAGCTTCGCGGCGATCTCGGTCGCGATCGCCACATCCGAGGTATCGATCACGATCACGTAGTCGTCCTTGCCGTAGACGTACTGGACGGTGCCCGCGTCGCCGTAATCGACCTTCGTGAGCGACTTGCCGCCGAGCTCGACCGTGGTCGTCGTGACGCCCGCGTTCCCGGCCGACAGCCACGTTTCCACGATGGCCGCCCGGAGCTTGGTGCCATCGGCGCCGGGCAGGCGGAAGCCGACGATCGAGGCGAGGATGCTGCCCGTCTCGTCGAAGGCCTGGGCGACCTGGAGCTGGTCGAGCGTCCCGCCGATCGCCCGGATCCGGGCGCCGAGCGCACGCGAGCTGGGGTCGTCGCCGAAGAGCTCGGTCGCGCTGTTGCTCTGGATCGTCAGCGGGGTGCCGCCGAGATCGGTCGGGAGAACGGCCTCGAGCTCAGGCGCGAACGCCGAGGGGGCCGGTTCAGCGCTGCCGAGAGGATCCTCCGATGCCGCCGGATCGGCGCTGCGGGACGCGCCGTCGGTCGGAGCGTTCCCGCCGGTCCCGGCCGCGCTGCCGTCGCCCATCGCCTTGGCCAGCGCGGTCGTGATCGTCGAGAGTTCGCTCGGCGCGGCGGTCCCGGCGTCGGCGATCTGGCCGATGAGGCCGCCGACCCGGAAGAGCGTCGTCACCGAGCCGGTCGACGGGTTGTCGACGTCGTAGGCATCGCCGCTGGCGGTCCGCTCGCTGATCGTGGCCCCGGCGGCCTTGGCGCCAAGGCGGTTCTGCTGGAGGGCGATCGCGGCCGCATCGCCGTAGCACGTGACGCTGGCGTACACCACCGGCGGCTGGGCGGTCTGGTCTTCGGGGGTCGGCCCGACGATCGAGACGGTCACGCCGTTCGCGTTGAGGTCGGTCGAGCCGATCTGCCAGCCCGTCGGCAGCCCGTCCGCCTTCGGGACCGACGACCAGGCGGCGGAACGGCAAGCGGTGAGATCGCCTCCGCCGGCGCGCGAGGCGAGGGTGAAGGCGATGGCGCCGGCTGCGAGCACGATCGCGAGAAGGGCCAACCACGGCGCCGCGGCGGCGAGGCGATCCCGGTCGTCGTCGTCGCTCGCGTCGTCCTCGAAGCGCGGGTCGGTCCGCTCGAGGGTGATGCTGGGTCGCGTCGCGCTACGCCGCGGGCTGGTTCGTCGGGTGGGCATCTGACCTCACGGTCCGGACGGCGACTGAGGGCCGTCTGAGATGGTCCGACCGGCGTCAGCGCCGGTGTGTTGGTCGGGGCGGCGGGATTCGAACCCACGACCTTATCGTCCCGAACGATACGCGCTACCAAGCTGCGCCACGCCCCGACCGGATGCCCGTTGTCACAGGGCTCGCGAATAGTAGCAGAGGATCTCGCCGATGCTGCCCGCTCAGTCCGACCCGGACTCCGCGATTCGCCGGCCGCGGCTGGCCGGTTCGCGGATCGGCAGGACCGCGAGCGCGGCGAGGACTAATGACGCCGCCATCAGCCCGAAGACGACCGGCAGCCCGGTCAACTCCCCCAACCAGCCGATGATCGCGCCATACAGGGCGGTCCACAGCGACCCGACCCCGAACGCGAGGGTGAAGTAGAGCGCGAACGACGCGTCGCGGATCGAGACCGGCGCGATGTCGGCGAGGAGCGCCTGGAGCTGGGGCGACTCGGCGAAGCTGAACAGGCCCATCAGGACGATCCCGATCCACAGGCCCGCGAGGGAGCTGCCGACGAGGAGGAACACGACGAATGCGACCGCGCCGCCGAGATAGACGCCGATGATCACCGGCCGCCGCCCGATCCGGTCCGACAGCCAGCCCGCGATCAGGGGCATCGGCACCGAGAGCACGATCAGGATCCCGTACATCCAATTGGTCGTGGCGCTCGTGAGCCCGATCACGCCGGTCAGGTAGAGGAGGGCGAACAGGTTCACGACGCCGAGGCCGCGACCGCCGCCGCCGAGCACCGACGCCAGGTAGATCCAGCGATGGTCGGGGTCGCGCAGAATCGTGCGAAACGCGTCCGGGACGCTGCCGTGGGCGACCGCGGCATCGCGATCGAGGCCACTCTCGCGGACGAACAGGAGGATCGCGAGCGCGATCGCGACGGCCGGCAGCCCGAACACGACAGCCACCCAGCGCCAGCCGATCGTCGCGATCAGCCAGGCGCCGACGAGGGCCACGACCACCGTGCCGACGTTGCCGCCGCTGATGTGGGCACTGATCGCGAAGCCGCGCCGGTTCGCCGGAAACTGCTCGGCCAGGAGTGCATTGCCGACCGGATGCTGGGGCGAGCCACCGATCCGCGACGCCACGTTGACGGCGGCAAAGACCGGGAAGCCGGGCGCCGCCCCTTGGGCCGCGAAGCCCGTCCCGAAGAGGATTCCGCCGGCGGCCAGGAGCTTGCGACGCGAGACGAGCCGGGTCAGCTTCGCGTAGCTCAGCTGAACGAGCCCGCTCGCGAACGATCCGATGGCCGCGAGATAGGCGACCTCGGACACCGTCACGCCGAACTCGGTGATGATCCGGAGATAGATCAGGGGCAGGACGACGGCCTGGGCGTGGTTGACCGCGTGGGCGACCGACAGCAGCCAGAGGGTGACGTCAGGGTTGATGGGCGGCGTGGCGGGAGTGATCGGGGTCGCGGGCGCGCTTGGCATCGCTCGCATGCTGACGGATCGCGCTCGTTCGCGACGCTGCGGCTCGCACGTTGCGCCGGCCCGCCGTTTCGCTATCGTTGGTTGGCCCCGCCGTGCCCGGCGCTCCACAGCAGCCGCAATCCGAGGTCCCGATGCCGACCGTCCTGATCGTCGATGACGAGCAGCACATCCGTCTCCTGATCGAACAGACCCTCGAGGAGCTCGAGGACGACGGCGTCGAGCTCCAGACCGCGTCGGATGGGGAGATGGCCCTCGACGTCGTCCGGAATCACCGCCCGGAACTCGTGTTCCTCGACGTGATGATGCCGAAGCTCAACGGCTTCGAGGTCTGCCGAGCGATCAAGAGCGACCCGAGCCTGGCCGGGACGACGGTGGTGATGCTGACCGCCAAGGGCCAGGCGTACGACCGCGAGCAGGGCGCCGCGGTCGGCGCGGATCGCTATCTGACCAAGCCGTTCGACCCCGACGAGCTGCTCGACGTCGCCCGGGCGGCACTCGGCATGGGCGGCGGCGCCTGATGGCCGAGCCCGATCTCGCTCGCCTGATCGTCCGCCACCGGCACGTGGCACCGATGCTCTCGGCGCTCCTCTCGGGCACGAACGCCGGGGTCCGGATCAGCGCTGCCGACGGGACCGTGATCCTCGAGCGCGAGGCGAACGGGATCGGCTTCGAGAAGTTCCCGATCGCGGTCGAGGGCCGGACGGTCGGCTGGGTCGAGGGCGATCGGGTCGGCCGGGCGATCGCGTCGGTCCTCTCGTACGCGGTCGCGCGCGAGGCCGACAAGCGCAGCCTGGCCCGCGAGGCCCTCGATCGTTACCGCGAGCTGAACCTGGTGTACGACCTCGCCGAGCGGCTGAGCGGTGAGCTCACCGTCGCGAGCGTCGGCGCGATCGCGATCGCCGAGGCGGGCAAGTTGCCGGCCGGGGGCAAAGGCTTCCTGCTGATCGCCGACGAATCAGGCGGGCTCGACGCGCCGGCCGGCGCCGGCGCCCCAGACAGGCCCGGCGCTGGCGACACGATCGCGAGCGGCCGGATCGGCGAGGGGATCCTGGGCGCGGTCGCCGCGAGTGCGGTCGCCGAGGAGGTCAACGACGTGGACACGGATCCGCGATCAACGCCTGCCGAGCGCGTCCTCGCGTCGCTCATCTGCGCCCCGGTCGTCGCCCGCGGCCGAACGATCGGCGTGCTCGGCGCCGGGTCCGCGACGCGGACCGAATACCAGGCCGCGGACCTCAAGCTGATCGCCGCGATCGCGGCGATCGTCGGCCCGGCGCTCGAACAGGCCCGGGTGCACGAGGCGTCGGGCACGCAGGTCGGCTGAGCCGCCGCCCGTGAGGCCGCCCCGGATCCGCCCGATCGAGCTCGCTGCCGGCGTCGGCGGCTCGATCGCCGTCCTGGCCATCATCCTCGCCCGGCCGCCGGGCTGGGAGGCGCTGGCGACCGTCGGTGCGACCCTCCTGCCGGCGGCCCTCGTCCTGTACGGAGCCACCGCAGCCCGGCGCGCCGGGGAGGCCGACACCCAGCGCACGCTCGTCAGCGAGCAGCGGGCGGCCCTGTCGCGCGAGACTGCCGAGTCGACCCTGTCCAGAGCCGAGCTCCAGCGCCGCCTCGGCGAGCTGACCGCCCTGAACGAGCTCGGCGCCGCGCTCAGCTCGACGCTCGACCTCGACGAGCTCCTCGACCACGCCCTCGACGCGGTCGTCCATCGGCTGCCGTTCGATCGAGCCTTCGTCCTCCTCGTCGACCCCGTCGCGAACGTGCTGACCGACGGCCGTGCGATCGGCGGCAGCGCCGAGGTGACCGCCCTCGCGGCCGAGGTTCGCGTCTCGCTCGACGAAGGCCGCTCGGCGTTGGTCCAGCTTGCCCGGAGCGAGGGCCCGATGGTCTTCCGCGACGTCGACCAGGACCCGTACGAGCCGAACCGCGACTTCGCCCGGGCCATCGAGGTGTCGTCGTTCCTGGGCACGCCGCTGATCACGAGCGGGCGGACGGTCGGCATCCTCGCGGTCGACAACCGCCTGACCGGTCACGCCCTCGAGCGTTCGATGGGACCGCTCCTCTTCACCGTCGGGAGCCTGCTGGCGGCGGCCGTCGCTAACGCCCGCCTCTACGCCTCGATCGAGGAGGCCAACCGCGAGCTCGAGACGCGGGTCGCGACGCGCACCGCCCAGCTGGCCGACGCGACCGAGGAGGCGATCGCAGCCCGCGCGGCGGCCGAGAGCGCGAGCGCGACGAAGTCGACGTTCCTCGCCAACGTCAGCCATGAGCTGCGCACGCCGCTGACCTCGGTCGTCGGGTTCACGAAGCTGGTCCGGAAGCGGTTCGAGGACGTCGTGTTGCCGGCCCTCGCCGGGCTGCCGGGCGGCGGCACGGCTTCGGACCCCAAGCTGGAGCGGGCCGTTCGCCAGATCGGCGAGAATCTCGGGATCATGGCCGCCGAGGGCAATCGGCTGACCGCGATGATCAACGACGTCCTAGACCTCCAGAAAATCGAGGCTGGCCGGATGGAGTTCCGGCGCGAGCCGGTGGACATGGTCGCGGTCGTCGACCAGGCGACGGCAGCGGTCGCGGCCCTGTTCGAATCGAGCGGACTGGAGCTGGTCCGGGACATTCCGGACGGCGGCGTGCCGATCGTGACGGGCGACCACCACCGGCTGATCCAGGTCGTGATCAACCTGCTGTCAAACGCGGTGAAGTTCACGCCGGCGGGCTCGATCACGGTCCGCGTCGTTCCGGACGAGGACGGCGTTATCGTCTCGGTCGCGGACACGGGAATGGGAATCCCGGCGGAGGATCGCGAGCGCGTGTTCGAGGCGTTCGCCCAGTCCGGCGACACGCTCACCGACAAGCCGCGCGGGACCGGGCTCGGGCTCCCGATCTCACGCGAGATCGTCGAGGAGCACGGCGGCCGGATGTGGCTCGACAGCGAGCCCGGACATGGCTCGACGTTCGCGTTCCG
>JANLYK010000313.1:0-2158 GCA_031365595.1 Chloroflexota bacterium
GATCCGGATCACGATCCCGAAGAAGCGAGAGATCTCGGGCATCGGCGGACGGTAGGACGTTGCCCTTCACCAGCGATCACTCGCCACTTCCGCGCCACTCACCTCGTCAGTGCTGATCCGGAAGAGCAGCGCGCCGATGACGATGATGAGCAGGACGAGGAGCTGCGGCGCGATGGCGACGAGGGCGAGAACAATCTCGCGATCCATCACCTACCCATCCTTGCGCCCTTGCCAGAACGAATGAACAGCCGCGACGGCGCGGCCCCACACGTCGTCGAGCTTCTCGCCCTCGTGGGCGAACCCGACCTCGATCATGGCGGGCAGGAACCCGTCGCCCGGTCGCCCGGTGGTCTTGCTCACGACGATGGACGTGAGCGGAGGGTGGCCCTGGTCGGACTCCTCCTGGCTGATATTGAGTAAGAAGATGCCCTGATGCCCGCGGTTCGTCTCGAGGTCCGAGTAGGTCAGGACCCGGCCTTCCCTGGCCGCCTTGATGATTCGGGCATGGACCGCAGCCTGGGCGGCGCTTGGCGGCCGCGGGCCTCTGATCGAGCCGGTGCGCGGCGGTCGTTCCGGTGCACCGAGGCGCACGAGCGCCGCCCGCGCGATCTCGCCGTCGGGTCCTCGGGCGAGAGCGCCGAGGACCCGAACGACGTCGGCCTTCGTCGACGGATCGCGGCCTGCGAGGGTCTCGAGCCAGGAGGCGACGGATGCTGCGAGTCCTGGTTCGCGGGTCGCCAGCTCATGAAGCGGGTCGACGCACGGCGCGCCGAACCCGAGGATCGGGTCGCGGACCGAGATCCGATCCTCCGGAGCGACATCTGCAAGGTCGGCCAGGAGCTTGGCCAGGGAGCGGCCGGTCGCGTCAGAGCGGTTCATTGGGTCCTCTTGACTGAAACTGTCGGCCAGGTTGTCCGTCCTTGGGCGCAGCCCTCTCGAGCGCGACGAGCAGACTCGCCGTCGTCCGATCGTTCCCAAGTGGACTCTCAGCGACCGCGGTGCCACTCCCAGAATTCGTCTCGGCTGACGCCCAGATAGGTCAGCGTCTTGCGGAGTTGATCGGAGCGAAGCCCACCACGGTGCTCCATGTGGACGGTAAAGGTTCCGAGCCGACCCACGCCTGACACGATCATTCCGTCGATCTCGCACCCAGGGGCAAAGTTCTGAAAGAGCGCGACTGCCCCTGCACGGTTCAGGGCGGGTAGCTTGCCCCCGCTCACGAATTCAGACGGGCTGAAGGGTTCCGCGACGCGTCGCTCGACGACGGGGTGGCGTTTCGATGAAGGTCACCCGCTCGCGGATGGGATCGGGCAAGCCTTTGCCGGAGCGGAACTCGGTCTGCAGCCACCGTGCCAGAGCCTCCAGGAACCTCTGCTCCGCTTCCTGTGGCGTCGATCCGACGGCAAGAATGCGAAGGTCGTCGTTGAACGCCGACACCTCGCCGCTGTCGCGGTCGTACTCGTACTCCACCGGAATGTCCGCCAGGTCCAGTTGGACGCTCAACCGCGTGTGCTCGCGAACGCCGGGCCGATGCGAATCGCCGACTGAGGACGGGCTGTGCGGCAACTTGCTCATGGGTTTCCTTCGTGGCGACGGTCGCTGGAGGAACGGTGCACCAGCGGCGAGCCCCGTCACAGGGGCGAATAAGTCCTAGCGCTTCGCGATGACGCACGACGTCGTCACAGCTCTGGCATGAGAGTTCGCCAGGTGATCCATCCTCGGGGTCCCCGCGTTGCGGTCATAGCCGAGGCCTGCGGTAGTTTGTCACACCAGACCGCGAGCGGATCAATTCGATCCAGCAGTGGATCTCGATCCATCGACCCTCCCTACGAAACCGTCCAAACCGGCTGAGCTGAACCGTAACCGGCGGCGCTTATCTGCGGCTCAACCGGCGCGACGCGCATCGCGTCCATCCGGCATCCTGTCGGCAACGACACGTGGGGGACGAGTGCAGATCAAGGCCGCCGACGACAAGCAGCGCCAGCTCGACGCGCTGACCGCGCTCCTGGCGCGACCCGACGTTGACGCTGACACCCGGCGTCGGATCGAGACCGAGATCCGGAAGGTTCGGGCCGGCGCCGCCGGCGAGCGCCAGCGGCCTACGAGATCGAGTTCCACTTCGGGGCTGAGTCGAACCGGGTGACCATTCACGACCTCG
>JANLYK010000349.1:0-2461 GCA_031365595.1 Chloroflexota bacterium
GGACCAGCTCAGCGTGGACGGCGACACGAGCACGAACGACACGGTCTTCCTCCTCGCCTCGGGGGCCGCGGGCGCCGCGCCGGTGAACGCCGGCACACGCGACGCAGTCGAGCTCGGGCGGGCGATCGAGGCGGTGGCCCGCGACCTGGCCCGGCAGCAGGCGGCCGACGGCGAGGGCGCCACGACCCTGATCACGTGCCAGGTGTCGGGTGCGGCCGACGACGCCGACGCGCGCGCCGTCGCTCGGGCGGTCATCTCGTCGTCGCTGGTCAAGGCGGCCGTCCATGGTCGCGACCCGAACTGGGGCCGCGTGGCGGGCGCGGCCGGCAACGCAACCCTGGCCGAGGAGGCGGTCCTCGCGGCAGCCGGACTGAACCCGACCGCTGCCCGCGGACGAGCGGGAACGGCGGCCAATCTCGACCCGGACCAGCTCCGGATCGCGATCGCCGGCCACCTCGTGTTCGACGGTCCGGCGGGCGGGCCGGTCCTGTTCGATCGGGCCGCGGCCCGGGCTGACATGGAGGGCCCGGAGCTCCTGATCCGGCTCGACCTCGGGCTCGGCGACGGGACCGGGGAGGCCTTCGGGTGCGACCTCACGGAGACCTATGTGATCGAGAATTCCGAGTACACAACGTGAGCGAGATCCTCGTCGTCAAGCTCGGGGGCACCACGATCTCCGATCAGGCCCAGGTCCTGGGCGAGGTCGCGGCCGTTGCCCGCAAGCGGCCGGTCGTCCTCGTCCACGGCGGCGGCAAGCGAATCACCGAGTGGCTCGACCGGATGGGCGTCCCCTCGCGGTTCGAGAACGGACTGCGCGTCACCGACCAGGCCGCCCTCGAGGTCGCGGCCGCGGTTCTGCGCGGCGTCGTCAACAGCGAGCTCGTCGCCGGCCTGCGCGACCTCGGCGTCGATGCGGTCGGGCTGTCGGGCGTGGACGGTGGCCTGCTCGTGAGCGAGCGCGTGCCCGGCATGGGCCTCGTCGCCCACGTCGTCGGCCTCCGCCGCGACCTCCTCGACGCGGTCCTCGTCGGCGGCCAGGTGCCGGTCGTGGCACCGCTCGCCCGCGATGAGGACGGGATCGTGTGCAACGTCAACGCCGACGATGCCGCCGCCGGGATCGCAGCCGGGCTCGGCGCCCGACAGCTCGTGCTGATGACCGACGTGGACGGCGTCCGCGACTCCGACGGCCGCCGGCTCGACACCCTCACGAGCGGCGAGGCCGAGGGTCTGATCGCAAGCGGCGTGATCGCCGGTGGCATGGTCCCGAAGATCCGGGCCGCCCTCGCCGCGCTTGCCTGGGAGGGCTCGGAGGCGATCATCGCGGACGCGTCGGCCGACGGAGCCCTCGAGCGGGCCCTCTCCGACCCGACATTCGGCACCCGGATCACGAGCAGCCGGTCCGCCGTGGGTGCGGCCTGATGCGTGGACGACCGGCCTCGGACGCCATGGCCGCCGCCGGCGTCGACGGCGCGGTTCTCGTCGGACGGCCGTCCGCGTCCCGACACCGCTCGTCGTCGATCGCCGATCTCCTGAACGGCGGCGCGAACGGACTCGCGCCCTCGAAGCGCGACCGCCAGCGTGCGATCCGCGACCTCGTATCGGGCGAGCCGATCGCCAGCCAGCTCGATCTTGTCGAACGCCTGACGGAGCGCGGCTTCGCCGTCACCCAGGCGACGGTCAGCCGCGACATCGCCGAGCTCGGCCTGGTCAAGGCGCCGCGACTCGGCGGCCACGCCTACGTCCTGCCCGAGACGCTCACGACCGCCGGCCCGGGCCTCGCCCCGTCGCGGTCCGACGAGCGACTGCGCCGGATCCTCGCCGACGTCCCGGTCACGATCGGGCAAAGCGGGCTGATCCTGCTCGTCACGGGGTCCCCGGGCACCGCCAGCATCATCGCCCAGGCGATCGACGAGTCCTCGCTCACGGAGCAGGAAGGCACGCTCGCGGGCGACAATACGCTCCTCGTCCTGTTCGCCGACGACGCCCGCCTCGCCGCCTGGCGCGAGCGCTTCGACGACATCCGTTCCTCGGCCGTGGCCGGGGCCCCTGGAGGCCAGCTCACCCCATGAAGAAGGTCGTTCTCGCCTATTCCGGCGGCCTCGACACCTCGGTCGCCGTCGCCTGGCTGCGCGAGAAGTACGACTGCGAGGTCGTGTGCCTGACGGTCGATGTCGGCGGCGGCTCCCTGCGCCAGGGCGTCGAGCAGCGGGCGATCTCGGCAGGTGCCTCGCGCGCGTACGTCGTGGATGCCCGCGAGCGGTTCGTGCGCGACTTCGTGTGGCCGCACCTCCAGGCGAACGCGCTGTACCAGGGCGCGTATCCGCTGGCGACGGCGCTGGCCCGGCCGTTGATCGCTCAGTTGCTGGTCGAAGTTGCGCGGGTCGAGGGGGCCGACGCGGTCGCCCACGGCTGCACCGGCAAGGGCAACGACCAGGTCCGCTTCGACGTCGCCGTCCATGCC
>JANLYK010000391.1:0-2283 GCA_031365595.1 Chloroflexota bacterium
TCGAAGGCGCCGACGAGGACCAGGAACTCGCCGACGAAGCCGGACAGGCCGGGCAGCCCGCCCGAGGCGAAGACGAAGAACCCGAGGGCCACCGCGTACACCGGCAGCACGCCGGCTACGCCGCCCATCTTCGCGATCGTCCGGTCGTGGGTCCGCTCGTAGATCACCCCGACGAGGAGGAACAGGGCGCCGGTGATCAGGCCATGGTTGATCATCTGGAGGATCGCGCCGTCCATGCCCTGGGTGTTGAACACGAAGATTCCGAGGGTCACGAAGCCCATGTGCGACACGGAGCTGTACGCCACGAGCTTCTTGAGGTCCGGTTGGACGAGGGCCACGATCGCGCCGTAGATGATTGCGATCAGGCTCAGCACGATGATCACCGGCGCGAACGCCTGGGCCGCCGCCGGGAACAGCGGCAAGGCGAATCGGATGAACCCATACGCCCCGAGCTTGAGCATGACCGCGGCAAGGATCACCGAGCCTGCCGTCGGCGCCTGGACGTGGGCGTCCGGCAGCCAGGTGTGGAACGGGAACATCGGGACCTTGATCGCGAACGCGAGGAAGAACGCAAGGAACGCGAAGATCTGGAGAGTCGGGTCGAAGCTCGCCTGGCGGAGGACCTCGAAGTCGAACGCGCCGGTCCACGTGCCGGCCGACGACTGATAGGCGAACGCCGTCGCCAGGATCGCGACCAGCATCAGGAGCGAGCCGACGAGGGTGTACAGGACGAACTTGATCGTGGCGTAGATCCTGTTCGCGCCGCCCCAGATCCCGATGATCAGGTACATCGGGACGAGCACGATCTCCCAGAAGATGTAGAACAGGAACGTGTCGAGGGCGATGAACACCCCGATCATTCCGACCTCGAGGATCAGGAACGAGATCATGTACTCCTTGATCCGTTCCTTGATCGGCGAGAACGAGGCGAGGATGCTGATCCAGGACAGGGTCGTGGTCAGGACGACGAGGATCAATGACAGCCCGTCGACGCCGACCTTGTACTGGATCCCGAACAGGGGGATCCAGTCGAGGGCCTCGCCGAACTGGAACTGGCGGGCGGAGTCCGGATCGAAGCCGATCAGGAGCAGGAGCGAGATCGCCCACGCCACGAGGCTCGCCGCGAGGGCCAGCAGCCGGGCGTAGTTCGCCGGGGCGAATGCGATCAGGAGCGCCCCGACCAGCGGGGTGAACGCGACGATCGTCAGGATCGGGATGTCGCCGATGGTCATCGCGGGCGGCCCTCCATCAGCGGGCCGCCAGGACGAGGAACGAGCCGGCCATGACGATCAGGCCGACCGCGATCCCGAGGGCGTAGTTCTGGACGCGCCCGGTCTGGACGCGGCGGAGCTCCTTGCCGGCGCCGACGGTCGTCGTCGCGACGTCGTTGACCGTGTCGTCCACGACCCGCCGGTCGAACCACCACAGGAAGGCTGCGAGCCGGCCGCCGATCGTCATGAACAGCAGGTGGTTGAGGTCGTCGAACCACCACTTGTTCAGCGATGCGCGGTACAGGAACGGGACGCGCGCGGTCAGGTTGCGGACGCGCTCCGGGTTGGGGCGCCAGTTCATCCCCCCGAGGTTGACGCCGAACAGGCGCCACGCGGTGAACACGCCGATCACCGCGACCGCCACGCTCGCCCCGATCAGCGCGCCGTCGAGGCCGAACAGCTGGTACTCCGCTTCATGGTGCCCGAGGAGCTCCTGGCCTTGGGCGAACACCGGCTCGAGCCAGCCCGCGAGCAGGCCCGGCCCCTCCATGCCCAGCAGCGGCCCGAGCGGCGGGCCCGGCAGGGACAGCGCCATGCCGAGCAGGGCGGCCGGGATCGCGAGGAGCCAGAGCGGGGTCGTCATCACGGCCGGCGATTCGTGGATGTGCGGCTCGACCTTCGGATCGACCCGGCTCTCGCCCCAGAACGTCAGCCCGATCAGGCGGAACATGTAGAACGCGGTCATCACCGCGACGACGAGGCCGATCGCCCAGACCCATTGGAAGCCGAGCTTGAACGCCTCGCCGAGGATCTCGTCCTTGGAGAAGAAGCCGGCCAGCGGCGGGATTCCCGCGATCGCGATCGAGCCGATGAGCATCGTCCGATAGGTATGCGGGATCTTCTTCGCGAGACCTCCCATCCGGCGCATGTCCTGCTCCTCGTGGACCGCGTGGATCACCGATCCGGAGCCGAGGAACAGGAGGCCCTTGAAGAAGCCGTGGGTCATCAGGTGGAAGATCGCCGCAGTGAACGCGCCGACCCCGAGCGCGGCGAACATGTAGCCGAGCTGGCT
>JANLYK010000394.1:0-7358 GCA_031365595.1 Chloroflexota bacterium
GCACCACGAGGACCATCCCGGTCTTCTTCGCCAGGTCCTGCATCCGCTTCGTCGTCGGGCCGTCCGGGATGTGCTCCGTGTAGCTGTAGTACTGCGGGTCCTGGACCTGGCAGAAGTAGGGCCCGTAGAACAGCTCCTGGAAGAGCATCACCTGGGCGCCCTGCTTGCTCGCCTCGTGGGCGGCCGCCTCGTGCTTCTGGATCATCGATTCCTTGTCGCCGGTCCAGCTGGCCTGGAGGAGTGCTCCTCGAACGTTGCGCGGCATGGCGGGCCCTCACTCGATCGTGGCGGTTCGGTCGGAAGAAGGGGAGCGTACAACGACCGCCTGCCGGCGAGTTGCCCTTACCTGCCCCTTACGTCCGGTGTCGCCGGTCACGGCGACCGACGACCGAGCGCGCCATACGGTCGATCCGATCAGGCCCGCTTCATCGGGCCGCATCAAGGGAGCACAACCATGGTTCTCCGAGCAGCCCAGCCCAGCGCGGCGCACCGCTCGCGCGTGAGCTCAGCACCTCGCCGCCGGGCGACGATCCTCCTGGCAGCGGGCCTTCTCGCCGTCGGCATCGCGATGCCGACGAGCGCGGGAGCCGCGCCATCGACCCCCGCCGCGACCCACGCCGCGACCCCGGCCGCGACCGACGGTGCGTCCGCGACGGCCTGCACCGGCGGTGCGTGGCCGGCGACGGTGCAGGGCGCTCCCGCCGTCCACGCCGGCTCGGCCGCCGGCGACTACCTCTGGCACGACGCCACTGGCTGGCATTTGCGCGTCACCCACGCCAACAGCTTGAAGGTCGGCTTCAGCGGAACGATCCGGGCGAACAAGCCGCTGACGGTCCGCGGCTACAAGCTGGAGACGGGCGACACGTTCACCGTCAGCGCCGATCGCCTGTCGGTGACCTACCGCTTTGCCAATGACGGCGGGCTCGACGGCCTCGACTTCACGACCGCGTGCGCGACTCGGCTCAGCGTGGGTGCTCGAATGAACGGCGCCCTCCTGCCGGTTTGCCGGATCTGGATCGGGCGGGCGGGACGGCATCCCCTCCAGAACCCGTTTGTCATCCTCCGCGCGCTGTAAGCGGATCCTGACAGCCGACGACCCGGGCCTCCGGACCCGGGTCGTTGGTGGCGTAGGGCGTTGCCGTGTCTACGAGGCGCGAGTCTTCCAGCCGGCCACCCAACCGAGCTTGCCGCCGGTCGAGACGTACAGCCAGGTCCGGGCGTAGACGTCCTTCCAGGTCCGGATGACGCCGACGGTCCGACCGACCGGCAGCAGCGCGAGCCGTGCCGCATCGGTGCTGTGGCCCGTCCGGAGGTTCGTGTCGTTGATCACGACGCGGGTCGCGATGATGACCGGAGTCGCCGCCGCCGTCAGGGTCGCGCCGCTGATCAGCTTCGTTGACATCCCGGTGTGGAGATACGCCGTGAAGCTCGCGGTCACGGCCGTGACGCCATGGACCCGGACACCGTTGGTCAGCGTGCTGACCGCCAAGCCGCTGCCGATATAGATGCCGATGTGCGAGCCGCTGCCCCACACGACGAGGTCGCCGGGCTTGGGATTGGTCCGACTCGCGAGGCCGCGGGCCCGGAACCAGTCGTACAGCGCACGGGCGGATCGGTAGTTGCCGTTCCCGATCGCGGCGCCGTCGCCGGCCGCCTTGAAGGCGTAGATCACGAGGCCGGAGCAATCGAAGGCGGAGGGGCCCGTCGCGCCGTAGCGCCACGGATCGCCGACCTGGGCCTTCGCGATCTGGATGATCTGCTGCGCCTCGGTCGTCGGGGTCGCGGCCTCGGCCGGGGTGACGGGGGCGAGGCCGATGAGGACGGCGCCGGCGAGGAGAGCCGGGATGAACGCTCGTGCGCCCAGGGACGGCGAATGCAATGCAGTTCCTTCCTACCAGGCGTCGCGCTGGGGCGCGACGGCGGAGTGACAAGCCACGGGCGCACGGAAGGAGGGACAGGAGGGAGGACGGAGACCACCGATCAAGGGACCGGGCGATCCACGACCGACACGTCGGACGCCATCTGGGGGCGGCGTCCGCTGCCGTGCGGTGGCTCTTCGGTTGTGGGTCCCATTGACAGACCTGGGGGTCGTCGGTCCGGGAACCATACCCGACATCGCCAGATGTTGCAGTTTTGTAACAGGACCTTCGTCAGGACCTTTGTCCCGGCAATCGTCCTGGCCGCCGGGTCCCCGCGCCCGGTGACGCTCGCGGAATCGGCGCAGTGTGCTGTAATCGAGTCCGTCGAATCACGTCGGCCGGAGCCGGACGGAACGAGCACGGAGGCGCCCGATGCCGAGCGAGATCGCAACCCCGACGATGACCAGCGAGGAGATCGTCCGCCTCTCCCGCAAGCACACCTTCTTCTCCTGGTCTGCCCAGGGGGCGATTGACCCGATCGCGATCGACCGGGCCGAGGGCGTGTATCTCTACACCCCCGAGGGCCAGCGAATCCTCGACTTCAACAGCCAGCTGATGTCGGTCAACATCGGCCACGGCGATCGGCGGGTCATCGACGCGATCAGCGCCCAGGCGGCCAAGCTCCAGTACGTCCAGCCGGCGTTCGCGACCGAGCCCCGGGCGCGGCTCGGCCAGAAGCTCGCGGAGATCCTGCCGGGCGATCTCGACAAGGTCTTCTTCACGCTCGGCGGGGCGGAGGCGATCGAGAACGCGATCAAGCTCGCCCGGGCGTACACGGGGCGGCACAAGATCCTCGCCCGCTACCGGGCCTACCACGGCGCGACCCTCGGGGCGATGACCCTGACCGGCGACCCCCGCCGCTGGGCCAACGAGCCGGCCTTGGTCGGGGTCGTCCGCTACCCCGACACGCATCGCTGGGGCGAGAAGGAATCGCGGCCGGCCGCCGAGGCGCTCCAGGGTCTCGAGGACGTGATCCGCTACGAGGGCGCCCACACGATCGCGGCGATCTTCCTCGAGACGATCGTGGGCACGAACGGCATCCTGATTCCGCCCGACGGCTACATCCAGGGCGTCCGCGAGCTGTGCGACCGGCACGGAATCCTGATGGTCGCCGACGAGGTGATGGCCGGTTTCGGGCGGACCGGGAAGTGGTTCGCGATCCAGCACTGGGACACCGTGCCGGACCTGCTGACGATGGCCAAGGGCCTCACGTCGTCGTACCTGCCCCTGGGCGCGGTCGCGATGAGCCGCAAGATCGCCGAGCACTTCGACACGAACTTCTACTACGGCGGCCTGACCTATTCGAGCCACGCGATCTCGTGTGCCGCGGCCCTCGCCAACATCGCGGTCTACGAGGAGGATGGCCTGATCGAGAACGCCGCCCGCCTCGACGCCGTCATGCGCCGTCATCACGCCGACCTAGCCGCCCGCCATCCGTCGGTCGGCGCGCACCGCAACCTCGGCCTGTTCGGGATCCTCGACCTCGTCCGGAGCCGCGACCCGTGGACGCCGCTGACCCCGTTCAATGGCACGAGCGACGAGATGAAGGCGATCGGCAAGTACTTCCGCGAGCACGGCCTGTACGCGATGATCGCCAACAACTCGATCCACACGAACCCGCCGCTGTGCATCACCGAGGAGCAGCTCGGCGAGGGGTTCGCGATCATCGACGCGGCGCTCGACATCGCCGACCAGGCGGTGACCGGCTAGCCGATGGCGACCGCCACCGCGACCCGCGGCGGGCTGGCCGCGGCCGCTCCCGAACGCGCGACCGGCGGCCGGCGTCGGCGCGTCCTGTCGGCGGTCCTCGTCTTCGTGGCCGTCCTCGTCGTCTGGGAGGGCCTGAAGTTCCTGGGCGGCACTCCGTGGCGGGCGCCCCTCGCCGAGCCGGGCTCGCCGATCCTGTGGAACCCGCCGTTCCGCTGGGCGTTCGTCAATGACCTCAACCTGCCGCATGTCTGGAACATCGGCCTGACGTTCCTCCAGCCGTGGCAGCGCGGCGCGGACCGGAACGTCGCCCAGTTCCTGTTCGACGCGGCCCTGTTCACGTGGCGCGAGGCGGCCCTTGGCTTCGTGGTCGGCGCTACGGTCGGCCTCGTCCTGGCCACGATCTTCGTCCACTCGCGGCTGCTCGAGCGGGCCTTCGTGCCGTACGTCGTTGCCAGCCAGACCATTCCGATCATCGCCCTCGCCCCGATGATCACGTACGCGTTCGGCGGCAACATCGCGTCGGTCGTGGTCATCGCCACCTACCTGACGTTCTTTCCGGTCACGATCGCGATGATCCGTGGCCTGCGCTCGCTCGACCCGCGGGCGCTTGAGCTGACCCGGTCGTATGCCGCCTCGCGCTGGCAGGTCTACCGCAAGCTCCGCCTGCCCGCCTCGCTGCCATACCTGTTCACCGCGCTGAAGATCGCGGCCACCGCCAGCGTCGTCGGCGCGATCATCGGCGAGGGGCCGGGCGGGATCGCCAACGGTCTCGGCCGGGTGATCATCACCTACAACCAGTACTACATCACCGAGCCCGAGAAGCTGTGGGCGGCGATCATCGCCTCCGGCATCCTGGGCGTCGTGTTCTACCTGATCGTCCGGGCCGTGGAAGTCGCCGCATTGCGCGGCCGACCCGGCGCGGCAGAGGGCTGACCCATGCCAGGAGGCCTCGTCCGATGACCGCTCCCAACTCCGCTGCTGCCGGGCCCGTCGTCCGGGTGGCCGGCGTCGACAAGACGTTCAGCCGAGGCGGCCGGGTCGTCACGAAGGCCCTCGAGGCGATCGACCTCGACGTTGTCCGCGGCGAGTTCATCTCGCTGATCGGCCCGTCGGGCTGCGGCAAGTCGACGCTCCTGCGGATCGTCGGCGATCTGACCTCGCCGTCAGCCGGAACGGTCACCGTCAACGGCAAGCCGGCCGAGCGAGCCAGGCGCGATCGGGACTACGGGATGGTCTTCCAGGCGCCCGTCCTGTTCGACTGGCGGACGGTCGAGGACAACGTCAAGCTGCCCCTCGAGATCCTCGGCTGGAATGCGGCCCGACGGACGGCCCGGGCGCGGGAGATGCTCGACCTCGTCGAGCTCGGTGAGTTCGTCAAGCACCACCCCTACCAGCTGTCGGGGGGCATGCAGCAGCGCGTGGCGATCGCCAGGGCCCTCGCCTTCGAGCCCGCGATCCTGCTGATGGACGAACCGTTCGGGGCGCTCGACGAGATGACCCGCGAGCGGATGAACGACGAGGTCCTCCGGATCTGGGAGCAGACCGGGACGACGGTCATCTTCGTGACCCACTCGATCCCCGAGGCCGTGTACCTCTCGTCGCGGGTCGTCGTGATGAGCGCCCGACCGGGCCGGATCACGAAGATCGTCGATGTGGACCTGCCCCGGCCACGCTCCGAGGACACCCGCGAGAGCCGGCGCTACTTCGAGCTCGTCACCGAGGTCCGTGAGGCCCTTCGATCCGGCGGGGCGGACCTCGACGACGCGGGCACGATGGCCGGGACCGGGTCGATCGATCGAGCGATGGCCGAGGGCGCGGTCGGGTGAGCGCGAGCGCGGGCCCGCTGCCGCAGACGGCCGGTGTCCCCGGCCGGGGACGCACGGCCGGCCAGGCCGGTCGGGGTGCCCGGTCGCTGGGCACCTACCTGCCCGCGATCCTCGTCTTCGTCGGGGTCATCGTCGGGCTCGAGCTGCTGGGCAACCTGCTCAAGCTCCAGACGTTCATCCTGCCCAAGCCGTCGGCGGTTCTCGCGGCCCTCGGGGCGAACTGGTCGACCGGTCGGTTCGCGCTCCTGCCAAGCGCGCTGAACACGCTCCAGGAGGCGCTCCTGGGTCTCGTGATCGGAACCGTGGTCGGGCTGGTGGTCGCGTTCGCCTCGGCCCGCTGGGCGTCGGCCCGGGGGATCCTGCTGCCCCTCGCGGTCGCGGCCAACGCCGTCCCGATCATCGCGTTCGCGCCGCTCCTGAACAACTGGTTCGGCCTGCTCAATCCCCTGTCGAAAGCACTGATGGCCGCGGTCCTGGTCTTCTTCCCGATCATGGCCAACGTGACCCGCGGCCTGGTGCAGGTCGAGCCGGCCTCGCTGGAGCTGATGCGCTCGTACGCAGCGAGCGAGTGGACGATCCTGCGCAAGGTCCGGATCCCGAACGCGCTGCCGTACTTCTTCACCGCCCTCAAGGTCGCCACGACCCTGAGCCTGATCGGGGCGATCGTGGGCGAGTACTTCGGCGGCTCCGCGACGGTCCTCGGCCGGATGATCGTCCAGAGCGCCAGCGCCCTGAAGTTCGACGTCACGTGGGCGGCGATCCTTCTCGGGGCGGTCACGGGGATCGTGTTCTATCTCCTCGTCGCCCTCGCCGAACGGGTCGTGATCCCGTGGGCGGCCGCTCTGCGCGGCGACACCTGATCCGGCCACGACGCCGCGCGCGCGACTGAACCGCGGTCGTTACCGCACGGCGCCGAATCGGCAACGACGAATGGTTGCGAAGGTCGTATCCTTCCGCCTCGACGACGTGAACGTCGGGCAGGACAGCGCTCCGCGTGGGGCCGAGCGCAGCGCAGGAGGAGCACATGAAGATCAAGCGCGGATTCGCGCTGACCGCGGTGGCCGCGGTGGCGTTTGCAGCGTGTACGCCGGCTGCGACCACAGGGCCGGCGTCGGGTGCGCCGGCGAGCGTCGCGCCGTCGACGGCGGCGTCCGGATCGACCGGATCGGCCCAGCCGCCGGCCAGCACTTCAGCCGAGGCGGCCACTGTCCGGCTTCAGCTCCAGTGGACGCCGCAGGCCCAGTTCGCGGGCTACTTCGCGGCCGAGAAGCAGGGCTACTTCGCCGCTGAGAACCTGACCGTCAACATCGTCCCGGGCGGCCCGGACGTGATCCCCCAGGTCGAAGGCTCCAAGACCGATGGTCCGGAGTTCTCGATCAGCTGGGTGCCGAAGGCCCTCGAGGCCCGCGAGGGCGGCTCGGACCTGGTCGACATCGCCCAGGTCTTCCAGCGCTCGGGCACCCTGTCGGTGACGTGGAAGGACACCGGGCTCGACGACCCCTGCACGCTCGCGGGCAAGAAGGTCGGCACGTGGGCGTTCGGCAACGAGTTCGAGGTCACGGCCGGTCTCCTGTCCTGCGGGCTCACGCCCGGCCTGGAGAACGGCGGCGACGCCACGAAGCAGTATCAGCAGGTCATCCAGGCCTTCGACATGAAGGCCTTCCTGGCCCGCGAGATCGACGCCGCCGAGGCGATGATCTACAACGAGTACGCCCAGGTCCTCGAGACCACCGACGCGGCGACCGGTGAGCTCTACAAGCCCGACCAGCTGACCGTCCTCAACTGGAACGACTACCGAGTCGCGATGCTCCAGGACGCGATCTTCGTCCGCAAGGCATGGCTCGATACCGGCACGAACCGGGATGTTGCGGTCCGCTTCGTCCGCGCTTCGCTCAAGGGCTGG
>JANLYK010000395.1:0-3343 GCA_031365595.1 Chloroflexota bacterium
GGCCGGCGCTGTTGAGGACGGTGACGGGCATGACCTTGACGCCGGCATAGCCGACGCCCGCGATCCCGGTGCCGTTGTTCGTGCCGGCGGCGACGATGCCGGCCATGGCCGTGCCGTGGCCGTTCGAATCGGTGGTCGGGTCGGTGCCGAGCAGGGAGATCCCACCGACGAGCTTGCCGGCGAGGTCGGAATGCGAGCCGTCGACGCCGGTGTCGAGGATGGCGACGATCGTGGTCCCGGACGGCGAGATCGAGCCATAGACCTGGTCCCAGCCGATCTTCGGCAGCGACCACTGGTCGGCGTACGAGGTGTCGTCCGGGGTGGCCTCGGCGGCGCGGCTGCGGTCGAGCTCGACCGAGGCGACCGAGGCGTCGGCGCGCAGGGCGGTGGCGGCGGTGTCGCTCGCCTGGACCGCGTGCATCCGGAGGACGGCGATCGAGTCGACATCGACGGCACCGGCGGCGGCCAGGGCGGCGGACTGGTCGGCGGCCGAGGTCCCGTTGACGAAGGTGACGATGTACGGCGCGACGGCGACCGGAGAAGGAGTCGGGGTCGGGGTCGGGTCAGGAGCGAGGGAGGGGGCCGGGGCGACAGTCGGGTCGGGGGTCGGAGCGGGAGTCGCGGTCGGGTCGAGGGGGGGCACTGATGGCGCAACCGAGGGCGCCGGGTCACTCGACGGCGCCGGGTCAAGGGACGGCGACGGCGCGACCGACGGCGTCGGGTCAGTGGCGGGCGCCGGGCTCGCGGTCAGTGTCGGCGACGGCTCCGCGGCGATCGTGCCCACCGGCGCGACCATCGAGAAGAGGAGCAGTGCGACCTGCAATCCGATCAGGACGCGGCGGACGCGAAGAAGCTGCCGCGAGGCAGCGGACGACCCGAACATCGATGTGACTCCCCTGCCCGCCAGCTCGACGACCCTCGTCGAAACCGCGGTGCGCGCTCGGTGATGGCGATTGCCATCCGATAAATACAACCGTCGGCCATACGACCGACACAAGTACGGTCCCATACGGGACCCGCTGACGGTACCGGCCCCGACTGCGCCGAACCATTACAAACCGCCCAACCACCTCAAGTAGTGGTGACTTCTGTCACCAACCTGCAAGGTCGAGATGAACGAACGTCCAGCGTAGAAAGTCGGCGTCTCTGAGGCGTCGTGCGGTGGCGTCGGCCGTCGGCACCGTGCTGATTCGCGGGTGACCGCGAAGTGAGCGGCTCGACCCATGCTTGGCCGGTGCATTCGTCTGTCGAGGAACGGCTCTCGCGACTCGCCCCGGACCAGCGAGCCGCGGCGACCGCGCCACCCGGCCCGATCCTGTGCGTCGCGCCGGCCGGGAGCGGCAAGACGACGACCCTCGTCGCCCGGATCGCATGGCTGCTGGACGGTGGGGCGGGAGCTTCTGGCGCGGTCGGGGCAATCACGTTCAACAAGAAGGCGGCGGTCGAGCTCGACGAGCGGCTCGCGATCGCCCTCGCCCCGCTCGGCGTGCCCGAAGGCGCCATCCGCGTCCGTACGTTTCACGCGCTCGGGCTCGAGATCCTCCGTGATGCGGGCGCGCCTGTCGCGCCGATCGTGGACCGCCTGGCAGTTCTCCGGCGCGTGGCCCCGATGGTCGGACCGGCAGGCTGGCGCCGGCTCGACACGGCGATCTCGAAGCTGAAACTCGACCTCTTTGTTACCGCCGAAGCGGTCGCCGCCGACGCGGACCCCGGTCCCGTCGCTCGCGCCTTCCTCGACTACGAGGCCGCGGTCGCCGCGGCGGGCGGCCTCGACTTCGACGACCTCGTCGCCCGCTCGCTCCGTCTGCTCGAGTCGGATCCGTCGGTCCTCGCTCGGTGGCGAGCCCGGTGCGCGGACCTGCTCGTGGACGAAGCCCAGGATCTCGATCGGGCCCAGCTCCGGATGGCGCTCCTGCTCGCGGCCCCGCACAACCGGATCTTCCTCGTCGGCGACGACGACCAGTCGATCTACGGCTGGCGCCTGGCCGACGTCCGGCGGGTGCTCGCCTTGGCCGACGACCTGCCGGGATTGCGCCGGATCGATCTCGAGGTGAACTACCGCTGTCCAGCGACGGTGATCACGCGCGCGGTGCGCCTGGTCGAGCACAACGTCGAGCGGTTCGCCAAGACGATCCGAGCCCGGCCCGTCGCTCCGGGCCCGGTGATCCTCGCGCCCGACGGGTCGGACGATCCCGTCCGCATCGGCCGGTTGTTCGACCTGTGGCAGGGTGGCGCCCCGGGGCCGACGGCGTCCGCGAGCGGCGTGACCGCCGGGACCGAGCCGACGCGCGCGATCCTGACCCGAACGAACCGGGAGCTCCTGCCGGCGATCGCCGTCGCCCTCGACCGCGGCCTGCCCTTCCGGCCGCCACCGATCGAGTTGCTCGTCACCTCCCCGCTGGTGGACGAGTGCCTGGCCGCCGCCGAGCTGGTCGATCCTGACCTGCCGCTGCTCGCCCGGATCGAGGCCGTGCGCGCGACGTGGGCCGCCCGCCCATCGGACCCCGAAGCCGACCCGGACGCGGCGCAACCGGCCGACATCGCGGCGGCGGTCCTTGCCTGGGCGGTCCCCTACCCGACCCTGCCGGCGCTTGGTTCGGCGATCGCGCAACGCCGCCGCGCACTCGCCGACCTGTGCCGCGACGACGCGCCCCTGACCTTCGCCACGGCCCACGCGACGAAGGGCCTCGAGTTCGACCACGTGGCGGTCGTCGGCCTGGAGCATGGCCGCTTCCCGAGCGCCCGCTCGCTCGCGGACGCGCCCGACCCGGCCCGCGCCCTCGAGGAGGAACGCCGCCTGGCGTACGTCGCCTGGACGCGCGCCCGGCGTTCGCTCACGCTCATGTACGACCCGCTGGCGCCGTCGTCGTTCCTGCTCGAGGCGTTCACCCCGGACGAGCTCAGCGTCTAGCCGGGTCCCGCGACTGGCCCGTCGGACCCTATTCGACCGCGATCGGAAGAGTGAACGTGAAGATCGAGCCCCGGCCGCTTGCCTGACCCGTCGCCCGGATGTCGCCGCCCATGGTCTTCATCAGCCGGCGGCACACGTACAGCCCGATGCCGGCACCGGCAGCGTAGTTCTCGGCCTCGCGCGTCCGGGCCAGCAGGTCGAACACCCGCTCCCGATCCTCGGGGGCCATGCCGATCCCGCGATCGCCGACATGCACCTCGACTCGGTCGCCGACGACGCTGGCATCAACCGACACGACGGCGTCCGACGGGCTGTACTTCAATGCGTTCGACAGCAGGTTGTTGACCACCTGCTCGACGAAGGTCTCGTCGCCGGACACGGGCGGGAGGTCCGGCGCCATCCTTACCTCGATGTTCCGCGCCCGGTGGCGCC
>JANLYK010000406.1:0-1545 GCA_031365595.1 Chloroflexota bacterium
CAGGTCGGGCGACGGGCTCGCGATGCGCAGGATCTGGCCATCGGTCATGTCCAGAAGGGCGCGATGCATCCGGAGCAACAGCCCGGAATCCAGATCGGCCCGCTCGTCGTCGAGGACGACATGGACCGGCAGCGGCCGGCCGCCCCCGTAATTCATCGGATCCGCCGTCATCGGCGGTCCGACGTCATCAACTGTCGGTCGTCGGCTCCAGCGGGAAGCCACTTGAGGCGCACCAGCGTCGAGTACTGGAACTGCTGGGGAACGCCCGCCGGGGTGTGGTGCAGATGTCGCCGACTCGCCACCAAGCGGAACCCGGCGCCCCACGTCGCGGCGAGCTCCTGGGGGTCATAGCGCTGAACCGGCATCCCACTGCAGCGCTCCGGTCCGTCATCTGCGAACGTCGCGACGATGGCAGTTCCGCCGACGGGCAGTGTGCGCCGCGCCAGATCCACATAGCGCCGCCTGGCCTCAGGTTCGAGCAGGAAGTGGAACGCCGCACGATCGTGCCAGATGTCGAAGCGTCCGACATCGGTCACTGTCGCGATGTCACCGACAATCCATTCGATCCGGTCGGCACGATCACCCAGCCGGTGGCGAGACAATGCCAGCGCGGCCTCAGAGATGTCGAGCACGGCGGCGCGATCGAGGTCCATGTCGACGAGGTGGTCGGCGAGCCACGACGCCCCACCGCCGACGTCGATGATCGAGCGCCCGCCCGCCGCGACCGCGTCGCTTACGAGCTCTCGCGATACGACGGGGTCCGGCTCGTACCAGCCGACCCCGGTCATCTCCCGGGTCGCGTAGATCCAGTCCCATGCGTTGCTCGACGGCTGGGCACCCACTCGGCTGACTCCTGCTCGTGGTCGTCCGATTGGTGGCCACGATAGTCGTCGCCGGGGTCCGTTCGATGACGTCTGCGTGACCGGTTACGTACGTCCGTCCGTACCGACTTCGGCACGGTCTCCCCCAGGTGCCCCGGCACGTCGAATCTGCGGCCTGATCCGCCTCGGGCTGGACGAACCGTCCCGTCAGCGGTCGCCGTCCTCGTCGGGGCGGGGCTCGCCGTCCTCGTCGGGTCGCCTCCGGACGACGAGGACCTTGCCGACCCGACGGCCGTCGATCGTTTCGACGGTCAACGTCAGCCCGTCGACCTCGACCACGTCGCCCGGTGACGGCACGCCGCCGATCCGGTGGTAGATCAGCCCGCCGACCGTGTCGTACTCGTCCTCGTCCTCGAGCGTCAGCTCGATATCGAAGATCTCGGCCAGGTCGTCGACGTCGGCCCGGCCGTCGACCCGGGCCTCGTCCTCGGACAGGCGGACGACCATCGGCTCCTCGGTGTCGTACTCGTCCTGGATCTCGCCGACGATCTCCTCGAGGAGGTCCTCGATCGTGAGCAGGCCGGCGGTCCCGCCGTACTCGTCGAGGACGATCGCGATGTGGACCTTCCGCCGCTGGAATTCGTGGAGGAGGTCGTCGATCGTCATCGACTCGGGGACGAAGACCGGCGTCCGGAGCAGCGAGCGGAGCGTCGGGCGGGGCCCG
>JANLYK010000423.1:0-2892 GCA_031365595.1 Chloroflexota bacterium
GATCCAGCTCGTCCAATCGCTCACGGACCTCCCCTTGAGCATCGACTCGTCCATCGTCGAGGCGCTCGAGGCCGGGCTCGCGGTCTACCAGGGCAAGGCCCTCGTGAACAGCGTGACCGGCGAGGACGAGCGGCTCGAGCGCGTGCTCCCGCTGGTCAAGAAGTACGGCGCGGCGGTCGTGGCGATCAGCAACGACGAGACCGGCATCAGCGAGGACCCCGATGTCCGGTTCGCCGTCGCGAAGCTGATTGTCGAGCGGGCGTTGGACCATGGGATCCCGCGCGAGGACGTGATCGTCGACCCGCTCCTGATGCCGATCGGGGCGATGCCGACCGCGGGTCGCCAGGTGTTCCGGATCCTGGGCCGGCTGCGCGACGAGCTGCACGTCAACTCCACGTGCGGCGCGAGCAACGTGAGCTTCGGCCTCCCGAACCGCGAGGGGATCAACGGCGCGTTTCTCGCGATGGCAATCGCCTCGGGGCTCACCAGCGCGATCACGAACCCGATCGCCGAGGGTGTCCGGACCGCCGTCATGGCGGCCGATGTCCTCCAGGGCAACGATCAGGACGCGTCCCGCTGGATCCGGACGCATCGGGTGGGCCCGCCCGACGGCGACGTCGGCGGACGCCGGGTGAACCGTCGCCGTGCGGGGCCGGGCGCCGAAGCGGGACCCGGCGCCGAGGCACCGCAGCGGATCGCCGGGACCGAGGCCGTCGCAACGGCCGGCGGCTGACCTCGCGAGGCCCGCGATGCCGGAGACGTCCGTCGACCCACTCGTCATCTTCACCCCGTCGGGCCGGCGCGGCCGGTTCGCGACCGGGACGACCGTGCTCGATGCCGCCCGCAAGCTCGGGGTCGACATCGACTCGGTCTGCGGCGGGCGCGGGATCTGCGGCCGCTGCCAGGTGGAACAGAGCGTCGGCGCGTTTGCCAAGCACGGGATCACCTCGGAGCCCGACCACCTGACCGCGTTCGGTGCCGTCGAAACCGAGTACCGCGCCACGAAGGGCCTCGCCGAGGGTCGTCGGCTGAGCTGCACGGCTCACGTCCAGGGCGATCTCGTCATCGACGTCCCGCCCGAATCGCAGGTCTATCGCCAAGTCGTCCGCAAGGGCCTCGACGTCCGCGACTTCCACATCGACCCGGTCGTTCGCCTCCACTACGTCGAGGTCGAACCGCCCGAGCTCGCGTCGCCCGGCGGGGACCTCGCCCGCCTCCAGGAGTCGCTCGCGAAGGAGTGGGACCTCCACGATCTCGAGGCCGACCTCCACGTGATCCGCGCCCTCCAGCCGGCCCTCGAGGCGGGCAAGTACGGGGTCACAGTGGCGGTCCACGACAAGCACACGATCACCGGCGTCTGGCCGGGCCTGGTCGACAAGGCCTACGGCGTCGCGATCGACGTCGGCTCGACGACGATCGCCGGCCATCTTGCGAACCTCGCCGACGGCGCCGTCCTCGCCAGCGCCGGGGTGATGAACCCCCAGATCCGGTTCGGCGAGGACCTGATGAGCCGGGTCAGCTACGCGATGATGAACGACGCCGGGGCCGGCGAGATGACGGCAGCCGTTCGCGTCGCCCTAAATGGGCTCCTCGCCCAACTCGCCAACAAGGCCGGGATCAAGCGCGACGCGATCCTGGAGCTCAGCATCGTCGGCAACCCGATCATGCATCACCTCCTCCTCGGCATCGACCCGATCCCGCTCGGCTCTGCGCCGTTCGCCCTGGCCACCGATCGCGCGATCACCATCCGGGCCGGTGAGCTGGACCTCCAGACGCACCCCGGCGCACGGGTCTACGTCCTGCCCTGCATCGCGGGCCACGTCGGGGCCGACACCGCCGGCGTGATCCTGGCCGAGGCGCCCCACGAGTCCGAAGTCGTCGAGCTCGTCGTGGATGTCGGGACCAACGCCGAGATCGTGCTCGGGAACAGGCACTTCCTGCTCGCAGCGTCGTCGCCGACGGGCCCGGCCTTCGAGGGCGCCCAGATCTCGAGCGGCCAGCGCGCCGCGCCGGGGGCGATCGAGCGCGTCCGGATCGATCGAGACACCCTCGAGCCGCGCTTCCGGGTCATCGGCTCGGAGCTCTGGTCGGACGATCCGGGGTTCGAGGCGGCCACCGAGGCGACCGGGATCACCGGCATCTGCGGCTCGGGCATCGTCGAGGTCATCGCCGAGCTCTTCCTCGCCGGCGTCATCACCCACGACGGGATCGTCGACGGGTCGCTCGCGGCCAGGACCCCGCGGATCGTCCAGGAAGGCCGGACGTTCAGCTACCTCGTCCACGACGGAACGGGCTCGGGCCGGCTGCGGATTGCCGTGACCCAGAACGACGTCCGGGCGATCCAGCTCGCGAAGGCCGCCCTGTACGCCGGCGTCCGACTGCTGATGGATCACGCCGGGATCGACACCGTCGAGGAGGTCCGGCTCGCCGGCGCGTTCGGGAGCCAGATCGACCCGTTCCACGCGATGGTCCTCGGGCTGATCCCGGATGCGCCGCTGGACCACGTCAAGGGAGCCGGCAACGCCGCCGGCACGGGCGCCCTGATCGCGCTGCTGAGCGCGGCGGCCCGCCGTGAGATCGAGGCCGTCACCCGGCGGGTCGAGAAGATCGAGACCGCGGTCGAGCCGCGCTTCCAGGAGCATTTCGTCGAGGCCATGGCCTTCCCCCATCGGACGGCGCCGTCGACCCACCTGTCACTGGTCACGGAGCTGCCCCAGCGCGGCGCCGGGCCGGCGGGTGGCGCCCGGCCCGACGGTGGTGGACGGCGACGACGAGCAGTGGTGGGTGCCGCAAAGGAGGACCGATGACCGTCGAGGAATCTCCACGCCAGCGGACTGGCGGTCGAGCCGGCCGGCAGGCTGCCCGGGCAAGCCACCACATCGCGCGCGAGCC
>JANLYK010000429.1:0-4673 GCA_031365595.1 Chloroflexota bacterium
CCACGCAGGGCTCCGACCCGGTGGCTCGGCCCTGGACGTCGCATCGGGTACCGGCAAGGTCGCCGCCGATCTCCACGACCGGGCGCAGCCGGGAGGCCGCGTGCTCGGGGTCGACCTGTCGCCCGGGATGACGGCCGTCGCCCAGCGCCGGTACGCCGACCGATCAGGCCTGACCTTCGTGGTGGGCGACGCGCTCGCCCTGCCCGCCGACGACGCGACGTTCGATGCCGCGACGATCGCCTTCGGGATGCGCAACCTCCCGGACTACCGCCAGGGCTTCGCTGAGATGGCGCGATCCGTCCGGCCCGGCGGCCGGGTGCTGTGCCTGGAGATCGCCCGGCCGCGCAGTCGCGTGGCCCGCTTCGTGGGCTGGTGGTTCGACCGGGTGGTCCCGATCATCGGCCGCGTGGCCGGCCAGGGCGCCGCGTACGGCTACCTGGTGAAAAGCGTCCGCGCGTATCCGGCACCGGAGCGGATCGCGGAGATCATGCGCGATGCGGGATTGGTCGATGTCACGTGGCTGGCGATGACCGGCGGGATCGTGACGCTCCACGAGGGGACGGTCCCGCAGCCAGGCGCCTCGACGACGTCGAGCCCGGATTCGCCCGGATCCCGCTCGTAGGCCCGGCTCACGACGGCAGGCCGCCAGAGCCGGGAGCGGCTGCGCGGTACCATGCCCTGCCCATGACCGAGACCCCCACCGCCCCGTTGATCCATGCCCAGGGCCTGACGAAGCGCTTCGGCGTGTTCGTCGCCGTGGACGGCATCGACTTCTCGGTCGCCAAGGGCGAGTCGTTCGGCTTCCTCGGGCCGAATGGGGCCGGCAAGACCTCGACGATGCGGATGATCGGCTGCGTCTCGCCGATCAGCGACGGCAGCCTCCAGGTCCTCGGTCACGACCCCCGCACGGACGGGCCGCGGATCCGCGCCCGGATCGGGGTCGTGCCCCAGCAGGACACCCTCGACACGGAGTTGACCGTGCGCGAGAACCTCGTGATCTACGGCCGATACTTCGGGCTGTCGCGGGCCGAGTGCGGACGGCGGGCGGACGAGCTCCTTGACTTCGCCCAGCTGACCGAGCGCTCCGGCGATCAGGTCGAGCCGCTGTCGGGTGGGATGAAGCGGCGCCTGACGATCGCCCGGGCGCTGATCAACGAGCCGGACCTGCTCCTCCTCGACGAGCCGACGACCGGCCTCGACCCGCAGGCCCGCCACCTCCTCTGGGATCGCCTCTACCGCCTGAAGCAGCGCGGGGTCACCCTCGTCCTGACCACTCACTACATGGACGAGGCCGAGCAGCTCTGCGACCGCCTCGTGGTGATGGACAAGGCGAAGATCGTGGCCGAGGGGTCGCCCCGCCAGCTGATCGCTCAGTACGCCACGAAAGAGGTCACCGAGCTGCGCTTTCCGGTGGGCGTTCAGGAGACGCTCGACGGCAAGCTCGACGGTCTCGCGGAGCGGATCGAGCTCCTGCCCGACCGGGTCCTGCTGTACGCCGACGACGGCGAGGCGGTGGTCGTCGCAGCCCACGATCGCGGGCTCCGCCCGGAGACCGTCCTCGTTCGGCGGTCGAGCCTCGAGGACGTCTTCCTCCGGCTGACCGGCCGGTCGCTGATCGAGTAGCCCGATGGCCCTGATGACCCGGGTCGTGGAGCTCCGGGCGATGCAATACCGGCGAACGTTCCGGGCGTCGATCTTCTCGTCGTTCCTGAACCCGGTGCTGTTCCTGCTGGCGATGGGCGTCGGGCTCGGGACGTACGTGGACCGGTCCGGAACCGCGACCCAGGCGCTCGGCGGCCTGAGCTACCTCCAGTTCCTCGCCCCGGGCCTTCTCGCGGCCACCGTCATGCAGGCGGCCGCATTCGAATCGACTTTCCCGGTCATGGGCGGCCTCTCCTGGCAGAAGACGTTCCACGCGATGTACGCGACGCCCGTGTCGGCGCGCGACATCGTCGTCGGGAACCTTGCCTGGATCGCGATCCGGCTGACGACGATCGCGGCGATCTTCACGATCGTCATGGCCCTGTTCGGCGCCGCCGCGTCGCCGCTGATCCTGCTCGCGATCCCGGCCGCGCTGCTGACCGGGATGGCCTTCGCGGCGCCGATCATGGCGTTCACCGCGACCCAGCGGACGATGGAGAAATTCAACGCCCTGTTCCGCTTCGGCATCACGCCTCTGTTCCTGTTCTCCGGGACGTTCTTTCCGATCTCGAACCTGCCAGATGTCATCGAGCCGATCGCCTGGCTCTCGCCGCTGTGGCACGGCGTCGAGTTGAGCCGCCAGCTCGCCCTCGGCACGATCGGGGCGGATCCCGTCAGGGCGCTCGTCCACGTGGCCATCCTGGTCGCGATCGCGGCGGTCGGAACGTGGTTCGCCTACCGGACGGTCGAAGCCCGGCTGGTCCGCGGATGAGCGTCTCGTCGCTCCCGTTGTCTGGGCTGTTCACGCTCGGCAGTCGCCGGGCGCGCTTCCTCGTTGAGCGCAACATCCTCGTCTACCGCCACGGCTGGATCGTCATCCTGTCGGGCTTCTTCGAGCCGCTGTTCTATCTCGGCTCGATCGGGTTCGGGCTCGGCGCGCTCATCGGCACGGTCAACGGGCCGGGCGGCCAGCCGATCTCGTACCAGCTGTTCGTCGCCCCGGCGCTGCTCGCGAGCGCCGCGATGAACGGCGCGGTCGCCGAAGGCACGTTCAACTTCTATTTCAAGCTGCGCTGGAGCAAGACGTTCGAATCGATCCTGTCGACGCCGCTGTCGCCCGGCGACGTGGCCGTGGGCGAGCTGATCTGGGCCCTGATCCGGGGCGGGATCTACGCGATCGCCTTCACCATCGTGATGGGCGTGCTCGGGCTGATCGTGTCGCCATGGGTCGTCCTCGCCGTGCCCGCGGCTCTGCTCATCGGGTTTGCGTTCGGGGCGATCGCGATGGCGGCGACCTCGTTCATGCGGACCTGGCAGGACTTCGACCTGATCCAGCTCGTGATCCTGCCGCTCTTCCTGTTCTCGGGAACGTTCTACCCGCTCGATGCCTACCCCGAGGCGCTCCGGATGGTCGTCCAGTTGACCCCGCTCTACCAGGGGGTCGACCTGCTCCGGTCGCTGGTCGTCGGCCATCTCGAGTGGTCGCTCCTGTTCCATGTCGTGTATCTCGCGATCATGGGAGTCGTCGGGCTGGCGATCGTCGCGAAGCGGCTCGACAAGCTCCTCCTCAAGTAGGGTTCGGGGCGTGCCCCCGCCCGAGCCCGCCCGCCCCGCCGCGCTCGCCGCCCTGACCGCGGAGATCGTCGGCTGCCGGGCGTGTCCGCGGCTTGTTGCGTGGCGCGAGCTGGTGGCCGTCGAGAAGGTCGCCCGATTCCGCGACGAGACCTACTGGGGCCGGCCCGTGCCCGGCTTCGGCGACCCAGCGGCACGGATCCTGATCGTTGGTCTCGCGCCGGCGGCCCACGGCGGCAACCGGACCGGACGGGTGTTCACCGGCGACGCCTCGGGCGACTTCCTGTTCGCTGCGATGCACGCGGTCGGGCTGGCGAACCAGCCGGTGGGGCGCCGGGCGGGTGACGCGCTGGAGCTCCGGGACGCGTACATTGCGGCCGCGGTCCGCTGCGCCCCACCGGCCAACAAGCCGACGCCCGAGGAGCGGGCCAAGTGCCAGCCGTTCCTCGTCCGCGAGCTGGCGCTCCTGGTCGAGGTCCGAGTCATCGTCGCGCTCGGCGCGATCGCCTGGGAGTCGGCGTTCCGGACGATCGCGGCGCTGACTGGCGAGGACGCGCGGCCACGGCCGAGGTTCGGGCATGGAGCGGTGGCGCGCGCCAGCGGCTACGAGGTCGTCGGCTCCTACCACCCGAGCCAGCAGAACACGTTCACCGGGCGTCTCACCGAGCAGATGCTGCGCGATGCGCTTGGCGTTGCCATCGCCATGTCCGCGGGGGCAGCCACCGATCCGGCGGTCCTCCCGTAGACTTCGCCGCGCAGATGGCCACCGAACTCGACTACTACACCGTCCTCGGCGTCGAACGTGCCGCGACCGACGCCGACATCAAGAAGGCGTTTCGCAAGCTCGCCCAGCAGTGGCACCCGGACGTCAACACGGAGCCGGGCGCCCAGGAGCGCTTCAAGGAGATCAACGAGGCCTACCAGGTCCTGTCCGATCCGCAGCGCCGCCAGACCTACGACATGTTCGGCAAGGCGGGTCTCGGCGGCGACGGGGGCGCCGGCTTCGACCCGAACGCCTTCGGCTCGTTCAGCGATATCTTCGACGCGTTCTTCGGCGGCGCGGCAGCCGGCGGCCGGCGGGCCCACCCGACGGCCGGCTCGGACCTCCGCTACGACCTCCGAATCACGTTCGAGGAGGCCGTCCGCGGGACCGACAAGGAGATCGAGTTCCCGGTCTACGGTCGCTGCGAGACGTGCGAGGGCTCCGGCGCGAAGCCTGGCACGCAGCCGGTGGCCTGCGACAACTGCGGCGGCCGGGGCGAGATCCGGACCACTCGTCGGACGATGCTCGGCCAGATGGTCAACGTCACGGCCTGCCCGAAGTGCAAGGGCGAGGGCAAGATCGTCAGCGAGCCGTGCGAGACGTGCCACGGCGAGGGCCGGACCGAGCGGACGCGCACGCTGCGCGTGTCGATCCCGGCCGGCATCGACGAGGGCCACCAGATCCGACTGTCGAACGA
>JANLYK010000452.1:0-1699 GCA_031365595.1 Chloroflexota bacterium
CGGCCAGGTCCTCGAGGAGGGGATCACCGAGGCGGGCTCGATGGCCTCGCTCCAGGCGGCGTCGACCTCGTACGCGACCCATGGCTACCCGGTCATCCCGTTCTACATCTTCTATTCGATGTTCGGCTTCCAGCGGACCGGAGACCAGATCTGGGCGCTGGCCGATGCGCGCGGGCGGGGATTCATGATGGGCGCGACCGCCGGCCGCACGACGCTCACCGGCGAAGGCCTCCAGCACGACGACGGCCATTCGCACATCCTCGCCCAGACCGTGCCCAACGTCCGGGCCTACGACCCGGCCTTCGCCTACGAGCTCGCAGCAATCGTCCGCGACGGGATCGAGCGGATGTACCACGCCGGCGAGGACGTCTTCTACTACATCAGTCTGTACAACGAGAACTACGCCCAGCCGAAGAAGGCCGACGGGATCGACGAGGGAATCATTCGCGGCATCTATCGCTTCGCCGAGGCGCCCGATCTGGGGCCGAAGGCGCAGCGTGCCCGGCTCGTCGGCTCGGGCGCGATCCTCCAGCAGGTGATCGCGGCCCGCGACCTGCTGGCCGAGAAGGCCGGAATCGCGGCCGAGATCTACTCCGCGCCGTCGTTTCCGCTCCTCCGCCGCGACGCCCTCGAGGCCGAACGCTGGAACCGGCTCCATCCGAAGGAGACCGCCCGCGTGCCGTACGTCTCGACGGTCCTCGGGCCGGACGGCGGGCCGATCATCGCGGCGACCGACTGGATGAAGGCCCTGCCCGACATGGTCTCGCGCTGGCTGCCGCCCTATTACGTCTCGCTCGGGACCGACGGCTTCGGTCGGAGCGACACGCGAGAGGCGCTCCGGACGCTGTTCGAGATCGACCCGCCGCACATCGCGGCGGCGGCCCTGGCCGAGCTCGGGCGGTGTGGCGCGCTGACGCCCGACAAGGTCGCCAAGGCGATGGCGACGCTCGACGTGGACCCGGCCAAGCTGGATCCGGCCGCCCTCTGAGGTCGTCTGTCTGGTGCCGCGGCGGTGGCACGGCGCCGGTCGCGGCGCTCGTCACGCGGCTGATATGTCCTTCCGCTGCCGCGATGCGCGGGCGATGAACGCGACTCCCTACCGTCGAAGGTGTTGAACGTCGACCGTCGATCTCGTCGGTCGCGACCCAGACGCACAGGGAGATTGACGATGTCACACAACGACACGACCGATCTGAACCGCACGGCCGACAACCGCCCGCTCGACGCGGACGTGGACGGCGGCGCCAGCACCGACGAGCACGGCAACGAGGCCATGGGCGCCGGCGCCGGGGCCCTCGGCGGCGCGGCCGTCGGGATGGCCGTCGGTGGCCCTCCGGGAGCCCTCATCGGTGGCGCGATCGGCGCCGTCGGTGGCGCGGTTGCCGGTGAGAGCACCGAAGGCAACGACGAGGCCGGCGCGGGCGCCGGCGGGCTCGGCGGCGGACTCGCCGGCGCGGCCATCGGTGGCGCGATCGCCGGACCTCCCGGTGCGGTCGTCGGTGGCGCGATCGGCGCCGCGGGCGGCGCGGGCGCCGGTGACAAGGTCGAGGAAGACGCCACGGACTCCGACGGGCTCGACCCGGTCGACCAGTCCCGGGTGTAGCGTCGTCTGATCCAGTTCGGGCCGGGCGCGGCGGCCGGGACCCCGGGCCCCGGCCCCTACCACTACCCGCGGGGGGGGGATGTGGAACCCCCCGCC
>JANLYK010000469.1:0-1720 GCA_031365595.1 Chloroflexota bacterium
ACGCCGCACTCGAGGAACAGGTGAACGTGGACGAGCTCGGGCCCGATCGAGGCGAACATCCGCGTCCTCCCACGGCCGACCGGGATCGTGTACCGGATGAGCCGCCACCCCGGCACGATGTGCTCGACGGCGTCCCCGACCGCGGTCGCGACGATCCGGCGCAGCTCGTGGCCGGTCGCCCGAATCTCGGGCGGGAAGTCGGCGAGGAGCGCGTCTACGGGGAGCTCGTCGTTCACAGGGTCATCGTGACGCCCGATGCGGCCGGGACGTGGCAGGTTTCGCGGCGACCGTCAGACCAGGGTCTCGATTTCCGCGACCGCGGCCTCGGCGTCGGGCATCGCTGCGATCTCCGCCGCGACCGCCCGGGCGCGGTCGGCGAAGGACGCATCGTCCAGCATGCGCGTTGCCGCGGCCGCCACGACCGCGGCCGTCAACTCGCGGGGCTCCAGGGCGATCGCGATCCCGGCCCGGACGCACAGGGTGGCGTTGTCGGGCTGGTCGGCCGCGATCGGGACCATGACCTGGGGCGTGCCCGCCCCCGCGGCAGCAAGCATCGTCCCGGATCCCGCGTGATGGACCACGACGGCCGACCGGGGCAGGAGCTCCGACATCGGCACGTAGCGCTCGACGCGAACGTTGGGCGGGACGACGCCCAGCGTGGCCGGGTCGGCGCCGAGGGCGACGACGACGTCGAGATCGAGGCCGGCGAGGCCCTCGACGATCGGCCGGATCAGGTCGACTCGATCGGCGTTGACCGTGCCCAGCGTGACCGCGACCCTCGGCCGGTCCGGGTCCGCGACGAGCCAATCCGGTGCGCCATGGTTCGCGGTGCCGACGCGGTCGTCCGCCGCGGGGCGCAGTTCACGGACGTCAGTCGGCATCGGCGCCAACGGGTCGCGCAGGCTCGGTGGCCGGGTCGTGAACCAGAGCGCGCCGTCGTGGCCGGCGAGATCCGGATCCGGCGCCAGCCCGAGCCTCAGCCGGAGCGCGTTCTGCGACCCGGAGGCCGCGCGCCGGATGGGCGGACGCCACGCGGTGGCCTGGATGACGACGGTCGGGATCGCGAGCTGCTCGGCGGCGATCCACGAGCCCATCTCCATGTCCTCGCGCACGATCACGTCGGGCCGCCACGTCGTCGCGAGGAGCGCCACGCCGTCGGCGAACTCGGTCGCCAGGATACCGGCGAAGCCCTGGCTCACGAGGGCCAGCAGCCGGCGCCGCCCGGCCAGCTCGCGCAGCCCCTCGATCCGACTGAATGCGGCGCCGAGGTTCGGCGGGCCCATCGCGACGTGTCGAAGGCCCGCCCGGACCACGAGCGGCTCGAGATCCGCTCCGGTCGCAACGAGGACATCGTGGCCACTCGCGGCCGCAGCCGCCGCGATCGGCAGGACTGGTAGCAGGTGGCCCACGCCGGGACTGGCCGCGACGAGGATCCGCACGGGACCATCATCGCCCCTCGATGGCGGTCATCGTCGGGGCGTCCGCGCACCGATCTGCGGAATCCGGACTGGACAGGCTACCTCGTCGGACCTAGCATTCCCGGGTCGGCGGACACCGCCGGGGAATCATCCGGAGGCCGGAACTGCATCTTCTGCAGTTCCGGCCTTCGTTCGTCGCAGACCCTTTCACAGGGGTCGTCGTTGACGCCCCATCGCGCGCCGACCTACACTAATCCCGACGAATTCACTCGGGATTGAGGACCGTTCGCTGACCACTCAGG
>JANLYK010000473.1:0-3340 GCA_031365595.1 Chloroflexota bacterium
CGGCCAGGGCCGCCTCGAGCTGGGACGTGCCGGCATCGAGCGTGCGGGCGAACTGGGCCTCCTCGCGCTCGATCGCGGCGAGGACGACCTCCTTCCGCTCGAGCAGGTACGGGTAGGCCTCGCTCATCATGTCGATCACGACGGTCCCGAGGTCGCCCATGAACGGCTCGCGCCGGCCGAGCAGCCGGCCGTGACGGACGGCCCGGCGCATGATCCGGCGGAGGACGTAGCCGCGACCCTCGTTGCCCGGCAGGACGCCGTCGGCGATCAGGAACACGACGGCCCGGGCGTGATCGGCGATCACCTGGTAGCTGAACCGCTCGGCCTCGAAGGCGTCCGGGTCGTGACCCATCAGCTCCCGCATCCGGGCGTGGATCGGCACGAACAGGTCGGTGTCGAAGTTGCTCGGGACCTGCTGGAGCACGCTCGCCAGGCGCTCCAACCCCAATCCCGTGTCGACGCTCGTGAACGGCAGTGGGACCCGGCCGGTCGGGCGCTGGTCGAATTCCATGAACACGAGGTTCCACAGCTCGAGCCAGCGCGGGCAACTCTCCGAGTGGTCCGGGATGCACTCCGGGCCCTCGGACAGGTGGGCGCCGCGATCGAAGTGGATCTCGCTGCACGGGCCGCACGGACCCGTGTCGGCCATCCGCCAGAAATTGCTGTCGTCGCCGTTGTCGACGTCGCCCCAGACGGCCATCCGGTCGGGCGTCAGGCCGATCTCGTCGCGCCAGACCTGGCGGGCGACCTCGTCGTCCTTGTAGGTGGTTGCGGCCAACCGATCGGCAGGGATCCCCATGTCCTTCGTCAGGAAGTCCCAGGCGTAGTGGATCGCCTCGCGCTTGAAGTAATCGCCGAAGCTCCAGTTGCCGAGCATCTCGAAGAAGGTGTGGTGGCGCGTGGTCCGGCCGACCTCCTCGAAGTCGTTGTGCTTGCCGGCAACGCGCAGGACCCGCTGGTAATCAGCCGCTCGCGTGTAGTCGCGCTTCTCGACTCCGGTCAGGACGTCCTTGAACTGGACCATCCCGGAGTTCGTGAACAGGAGGGTCGCGTCCCGGGCCGGCACGAGGCTGGCGCTGGGCACGGCGGTGTGGCCGCGCTCGGCGAAGAACTCCACGAAGCGGCGGCGGATCTCGGCGGCGGGCAGGGACGCGATCCGCGGGTCGTGCTCGGTGACGGGATGGGACACGGCGGCAATGGTAGCGAACGATCGGCGCAGCGAACCGATCGAGCGGTCGTGGCGCCCGAGCGAGGCCGTGGTCGTCAGTCGATCCTTGGCAGGACCTCCACAAGCGAGATCGACGGCATCGGCAGGTCGAACTCGAGGCTGAACCGGCCATCGTCGGCCACGGTCACGCTGCGCTCGGGTTCGAGCTCTTCGAGGCGATCCGCGGCCGCGAGGCGCTGCCAGCCCGCGTCGTCCGGCCAGTCGCCGCCGGACCAGTGCGCGGTGATGTTCGAATGGGTGGCGTCGATCCGGCGATGGCGAACGAGGAACGAGCCCGGTGGCAGACCGTCGACGGCGAGACGGACGGTCCGATCCAGGAGCGGATCGCCATCGGCCTTGGTCTGGTCGAGCGTCCCGTTCCAGATCGCGATCGCGACCCGGCCGTCGTCGTCGCGGGTGGCCCATGCCTCAACGAGCCCGCCGGCGCCGTCGCCGGTCATCGTGGCCGCCAATTCGTTGTCGCCGAGCATCTCGAAGATCCGGATCGCCCAGAAGCGAGGCTTGCGCAGGTTGCCGACCGTCAGCAGCCCGAACCCACCGTGGAACAGGCGCGCGGGCTCGCCGAGCTCGACGAAGTGGTCCGAGGCGACCCAGTAGGCGAGTGATTGGAGGCGGCCCGCAGCGGAGTGCATCCCGCGCGCCACGAGCGGCGCGCCCCAGACGCTGTCGTTGATCGGCGAGCCGTGGACCGGCGAGACGCCCCACTCGGTCCAGAACAGGGGCAGGTCCGGCCGGCCGGCCCGGGCCGTGATCGGGCGCAAGTCGAGCGGCGCGAGGCCGTACGTGTGGGTGCTGATGAAGTCGATCGGCACGTCGGCCGAGGCGCAGTGGGCGAGCAGGTCATCGACCCAGCCGACCGCGGCCGTCGCCGGCCCTCCGACCTGGATCGCCGGATCGACCGCCTTGATCGCCCGGACGCTGACGTCGTACAGCTCGAAGTAGGCCGCCTGGTCGCCGGACCAGAAGACGGTCAGGTTCGGTTCGTTCCAGACCTCGAACGGCCAGCGCCGGACCTCGTCGGCGCCGAAGCGCTCCTCGAGATGGCGGACGTAGTCGGTGACGAGAGCCGCCCAGCGCTCCGGATCGCGCGGCGGCGAGATGATCCCGCGGTAGTCGAAGACGGTCGCGTCCGGGTCCGAGGCGAGATCGTGGGGCATGAACGACAGCTCGATCACGGGCCGGAGCCCCGTTCCGAGGAGACGCTCCAGTGCCGCGTCGGCCTTCTCGAAGTCGTGAACCGGCCGGCCGTCCACCTCGCGGTAGACCCCGAGGCTGTCGTGGAAGATCGCGTGGGCCCGGACTGATTGCGCTCCGAGCTCGGCCCGGACGATCCGGAACGCCTCGGCCAGCTCATCGCCGACGTTCCGGCCGCCGGGACCCGCGCCACGCAGGAGCAGTGCCAGGTGCTCCGAGCCGATGATCGGCCTCCACGGACGGGCTGTCTGACCGCTCGTCGTCGCCGCGTTCACGACCAGATCCACGGCCGCGTCGCCGTGGCCGGGGCCACCGGGAGTCGCCTCGACCGCGTCGGACAGCGGTCCGACCGGACCGTCGATCGCGGCCACGGCGGCCACGGCGTACCAGGCAGCCGTGCCGGGCTCGCCACTCGTGTCGGCATAGCCCGGGTCCGGGACGGCGAGGAGATCGCCGGCCCGGTGGTCGATTGCCGTCCAGGGACCGTCGGGGGCGTCCGCCCGGTGGACCAGGTAGCCCGCCGCGCCGTCGACCCGCTGCCAGTCGATCGTCACGTGGCCGCGCCCGGGCGTCGCGGTCACGCCCCGGGGGGCCGGCAGGATCACGTCCGGCGCGGGCCGGTTGCGCGTCGCCTGCGCGCCAAGCTCGTCGAACCAGGCGATCCGGGCGGACCGCGTCGGGGGCGTCTCGGGCACGCCCTCGCGGCTCTCCGGAGGGGCAGCGACCGGACCGTCGGGCCGGACGTCCTCGACCGTCATGGCTTGAGGTACACGTCGCCGGCGCTGCGCGGGCCGGCTCCGAAGGTCTCGAGAGCGACGATCGGCTGGAGGACGTTCCGGACGGCCTTGGTCGCGAATGCGTCGCGGAGCATGTCGTCGGCCAGCGCGTTGCCGATGGCGGCCATCACGATCCCCTGGT
>JANLYK010000494.1:0-5815 GCA_031365595.1 Chloroflexota bacterium
GATCCGCCGCGATCCCCCGACGAACTCGCGAATCGGCGGCCCGGGACCGCGAAACGGCGGCCCGACGCGTCGCTGAAGAGTCCCGGGCCGCCGATTCGCGAGTTCGTCGGGGGATCGCGGCGGATCTCAGCGGATCTCAGCGCCGACGAAGTACAGGGCGAGGGCGCCGAGCTCGCGGACCGTCGCCTCGACCCGATTGGGCAGGGTCGCATCGGTCGGGCTCGACGTCGTCGGCGAGCCGCGGCCGTCGATGGCGAGGTCCGTGGCGATTCGCAGAACGCGCAGCATGTGGGTCCGATCCGAGACGAAGATCGCGCTCGCGAGGTCGTGCTCGGCCAGCACCGCGGCAACGCCCTGGAGCGATTCGCGCGTCGTCCGCCCGCGATCTTCGAACAGGATCGCGCCGGCCGGCACGCCCCGCCCGATGGCGTAGGCCCGGGCCGTGGCGGCCTCGGTCGTCCGGTCGCCTGCGGCCTTGCCGCCGGTCAGGACGAACCACGGCGCGGCCCCCTGCTCGAACAGCTCGATCGCGTGGTCGAGGCGGGCCTTCAGGATCGCCGACGGCCGACCGTCGTACTGGGCGGCGCCGAGGACGACGATCGCGTCGGCGGGTCGATGGTCGTCGTGCCCGCCGGTGTCCAAGATCCGGAAGGCCATCCAGCCGAAGGCAACGATGCCGGCCCCGATGGCGGCAAGGAGAAGTCGGCCGAGCGGCCGGGTCATGCCCGGATGGGCCGGGCGATGTCAGCGGGCGCGGGGCGCGGCCGGCTCAGCGCCCGTGACACTTCTTGTACTTCTGGCCGGATCCGCACCAGCATGGATCGTTGCGCCCGATCCGAGCGCCGGTCGGGGTGAACCCAGGCTTTGCCTGCCCGGCCGGAACGGACGCGCCGTTGCCGGACCCCTCGATGCGCGCCCCGGCCATCGGGTCCCGGGCCAGGCCGCCGGCCACGACCGGCCCGACCGGTCGAGGTCCGCTCGGTCGCCCGCCGTCGGCCGAGGTCGTGGTGGCGCTGCCGGTCGCGGTCGCGACGCCGGCGCCCAATCGCCCGCCGCCCGAGCGGCCGCTGCTCGCGGCGAGGAGGCTGGCCGCGCCCGCGGCGAGGCTCTGCTGGAGTGCGTCCTCGCCGGGCGCAGCCGTCCTGGTCACGGTGACCCGGAAGATCGTCGAAGCCACCTGGTGGCGGATCAGGCCGCGCAGCTCGCCGTAGAGCTGGAACGCCTCCTTGCGGAACTCGTTGAGTGGATCCTGCTGGGCGTAGCCGCGCAGTCCGATTCCGCGGCGCATGTCGTCGATCTCGGTCAGATGTTCGACCCACAGGGAGTCGATCGTCCGGAGCAGGACGTGGCGCTCGACGAGGCTCCAGTCGGTCTCGCCGATCTCGGCCGAACGGGTGGCCAGGCGGTCATCGGCCAGGCCGAGCAGGTGTTCGAGGATCTCGTCGCGGTTGCCGATGTCCCAGAGCTCGTCCTCGCTCGTCCCCGGGCCGTCGAGGCCCATCGCCTTGAGCGCCGCGGCAAGCGCCTCCATGCCCCAGTCGTCGGACGAATCGCCGGACAGGTGGTCGGCGACGAGGGCCTGGACCTCGTCGTCGAGGAAGCCCCGGACGGTCTCGGTCAGGTCCTCGTTGCGGAGGACCTTGTTGCGCTCTTCGTAGATGGTCTCGCGCTGGCGGTTGATCACGTCGTCGAACTCGACGACGCGCTTGCGCATGTCGAAGTTGAAGCCCTCGACCCGCGACTGGGCGCTCTCGATCGTCTTGCTGACGAGCCGGCTCTCGATGGCCATGTCGTCCTCGAGGCCCATCCGCTCCATCAGCCCGGCGACCCGGTCCGACGCGAAGCGCTTCATCAGATCGTCCTCGAGGGACAGGTAGAAGCGCGACGAGCCCGGATCGCCCTGGCGACCGGCCCGGCCGCGGAGCTGGTTGTCGATCCGCCGGCTGTCGTGGCGCTCGGTCCCGATGATGTGCAGCCCGCCGACCCCGACGACCCGCTCGTGGTCCACCTCGGTCACGAGCTTCGCCTCGGCGAGGGCGGCGTCGTACGTCGCCTTGTCGACCTCGGCCGGGTTGAGGCCACGCTGGTGGAGCAGGTCGGAGGCGAGGCCGGCCGGGTTGCCGCCGAGCAGGATGTCGGTGCCGCGGCCGGCCATGTTCGTGGCGATCGTGATGGCCCCGGTCCGGCCCGCCTGGGCGACGATCCCCGATTCCTTCTCGTGCTGCTTCGCGTTGAGCGTCTCGTGCTTGATCCCGCGGCGCTTGAGCATCGTCGAGAGAATCTCGGACTTCTCGACGCTGACGGTGCCGACGAGGACGGGCCGGCCGGCCTCGTTCATCTCGGCGACCTCGTCGATCAGGGCGTTGAACTTGCCCAACTCGTTGCGGAACACGAGATCCGCCTCGTCGGTCCGGACCATGTCCCGGTGGGTCGGGATGGCGACGACCTCGAGCTCGTAGATCTTGTGGAACTCCTCGGCCTCGGTCATCGCCGTGCCGGTCATGCCCGCGAGCTTGTCGTAGATCCGGAAGTAGTTCTGGAAGGTGATCGTGGCGAGGGTCACCGACTCGCGCTGGACGCGCAGGCCCTCCTTGGCCTCGACCGCCTGGTGGAGGCCCTCCGACCAGCGCCGGCCGGGCATCTGGCGCCCGGTGAACTCGTCGACGATGACGATCTCGCCGTCCTTGACGATGTAGTCGCGGTCGCGCTTGTAGAGGGCGTGGGCACGGAGCGCCTGCTCGAAATGCCGGGCCAGGCGCGGGTCGCTGTCGTACAGGTTCTCGACCCCGACGAGCTTCTCGATCTTGTCGACGCCTTCTTCCGTGGGCGAGACAGCCTTGTCCTTGAGGTCGACGAAGTAGTCGCCGCCCTCCTCGGCGCCCTCGGGCCGACCCTGGAGCTTGGGTACGAGCCGGGCAAAGGTGTAGTAGAGGTCGCCCGACTCCTCGGCCTGACCGCTGATGATCAGCGGCGTCCGGGCCTCGTCGATCAGGATGTTGTCGACCTCGTCGACGATCGCGAACGACTGCCCGCGCTGGACCCGGTCCGCGAGCTCGGTGACCATGTTGTCGCGGAGGTAGTCGAACCCGAACTCGTTGTTCGTGCCGTACGTGACATCGGCCGCGTAGGCGTCCTTGCGGCTCACCGGCCGGAGGTTGATCAGGCGTTCGTCGGAGGTCGGGTAGCCGGGCTCGAACACGAACGATTCGTCGTGGGTGATCATCCCGAGGCTGATCCCGAGGAAGTGGAAGACCGGGCCCATCCACTGCGGATCGCGCCGGGCGAGGTAGTCGTTGGGGGTGACGACATGGACGCCCCGGCCGGTCAGCGAGTTGAGGGCCGCCGCGAGGGTCGGGACGAAGGTCTTGCCCTCGCCCGTCTTCATCTCGGCGATCTTCCCCTGGTGGAGGACCATCCCGCCCATCAGCTGGACATCGAAGTGACGCATGCCGAGCGTCCGCTTCATTGCCTCGCGGCCCATCGCGAAGACGTCCGGGAGGACCTCGTCGAGGGCCCCCTGGAGGGCCGCCTGCTCGCGCTTGTGGCGAGCCTTGGTCATCTCGCGCCTGCGCTCGAGATCGGGGTGGGTCAGCTCCTCCTCGGTCGGCTCGCCCGGGATGGCCGCCTCGTGGATCTCCTCGCGGATGAGCTGGAAGCGCTCGCGGATCGCCTCGTCCGTGAGGGCCGCGATCTCGGCCTCGAGCTCGTTGATCTCGTCGACCAGGGGTTGGATGCGTCGGATCTCGCGGTCATTCGAGTCGACGAAACGGGAAAGGAATCGCATGGGACGCTCAGTATAGGGGGAGGGCCATGGCGGACCCCTCGATGGGCTCGGTTCGCGAGCCTGGCTGGCCCGCAGCGCCGGCACGCCAACGGGCGCTCAGCCCTTCGTGAGGTTGACCAGGAACTCGAGGGTGCCCGTGTCCTCCACCGAGACGAAGCCCGCGATGTTCGGGGCGCTGATCGCGTAGTCGCTGAACGGGAATGCGAGCGATCCGGCGATCTGGATGACGCCGCCGCTGAGCTGTGCCTTGGCCGGGATATCGACCGTCTTCGTGACGCCGTGGAGGGTCAGGTCGCCGTGGAGCGTGACGTCGATCTGGCCACCGGCGGTGATCGTGACCGGAACCGTGACGGGCTCGGTCAGCGTGAAGGTCGATGTCGGGAATGCGCCCGTCTCGATCCCATCGCGACGGAGGCGGTTGTCGCGCATCGACTTGTCGCTCGTGATCGTGGTCATGTCGACGCTGAAGTCGGCGGCCGTGGCACTGAGCGTGTCGCCACTCAAGGTGAGCGTCGCACTGCCGGTGATCTTGTCGGTCCGCCCGACGGCGTCGCTATCGGCCGACAGGTTGGCGAGCCGCTCCCGGACGCGATAGCCGACAACCGAATCCGCCCCGATCGTCCAGGTTCCCGGGATGGCCGCTGCGTCGATCGCCGAGCCGGACGCCGTGGCGAGCGACGACGTTGCGCCCGACGGGGTCGTCGAGCCGCCGGTCGAGATGCTCGTGGCGGCGCTCGGATTCGCATTCGGGAGGGCAAGTGGGGCGACGTTGTCGCCACGGAGGAAGAGGGCCCAGGCAGCGACGCCGCCACCGACGAGGACGACGAGGGCAAGGGCAACGAGGGCGGTTCGCGATCTCATGAATCGAGCGTTCGGGCTGGGCCTTCGAGGTTTCTGAGAGTCGGCTCCGCGCCTACTGCCAGAACTTCGTCCCGTAGCCGATGACCAGGATCACGAACGTCAGGGCGCCAAGCCCGAGCCAGAACGCGACCGCCATCCAGGTCGAGGTCGGATTCATCTCGGGGTTCTTCAACTCGGGCAGCTGGCCGTCGCGGCGACTCATGCCCCACCGCCGCGAGAGCATTCCTCGTCGCCAGTTCGTTTCGTTGACCGGCCGCGGCTCGACGCCGCCCTTGCCGTCCGGCCGGTGGAGCTGGAGGCTCATCGATCTCCCTGTCCTGTCGCGCCGAGGAGGACCGGATCGCCGTCCGGGTCGTCGCCGGCGGTTGCGCCCGGGTTGCCGGATCGGTGCCCCGGCTCGTTGCGGGTGTCCATCTCGCGCTGCTGGCCGTCCTCCCAGAGGAGCATCTCCTGGGTGAACGAGACTTCGCTGCTGAACAACGCCCCGACCGACTCGCCGCGATGGATCCGCTTGATCGCCTCGCCGATCAGGGGCGCCACCGACAGGGTCGTGATCTTGGCCAGGCGTTTGACCGCCGGCAGCGGGACCGAGTCGGTGAGGACGACCTCGAGCAGGTTCGAGTCGCGGATCCGGTCGACCGCCGGGTCGCTCAGGACGCCGTGTGTTGCGCAGGCGTAGATCTCGGTCACGCCCTCGCGCTCGAGGGCCCGGACGATCTCGGTCAGCGTCCCGCCGGTGTCGATCTCGTCGTCGACGATGATCGCCCGCTTGCCACGGACGTCGCCGATGACATTCATCAGCTCGGCTCGGTCGAGGTTCCCGATGCGGCGCTTCTCGATGATCGCCAGCGGCGCGTCGAGCAGTTCGGCGAATGTCCGGGCGCGCTTGGCGAACCCGAGGTCGGTCACGACGACGACATCCTCGAGGTGCTTGTGGATGAAGTAGTTCGACAGGAGGTGGACGGCGGTCAGCTCGTCGACCGGGATGTTGAAGAAGCCCTGGATCTGGCCCTGGTGGAGGTCCATGGTCAGGACCCGATCGGCGCCGGCGACCGTGATCATGTCGGCGATCAGGCGAGCCGTGATCGGGACGCGCGGCTGGTCCTTCTTGTCCGAGCGGCCGTAGGCGTAGAACGGGATGACCGCGGTGATCCGGCCGGCGCTGGCCCG
>JANLYK010000497.1:0-3353 GCA_031365595.1 Chloroflexota bacterium
ACCTGCTCAAGGCCGACGTCGTCCTGATCGAGCAACCGGCCCTCGCCCGGATGGAGGAGGTCTACGCGTGAGCGCCCTGACCGCCGCCGACATCATCCTGCGTCCCGTCATCAGCGAGAAGTCGATCGACGTCTCGACCCTCGGTGACCGCGATGCCAAAGCCGGCAACAAGTACACCTTCGCCGTCCACCGCGACGCGAACAAGATCCAGATCAAGCAGGCGATCGAGGAGCTGTCCGCCAAGGAGAAGGTCACCGTCGTGAGCGTCAACGTGCTCACGACCCAGGCCAAGGAGAAGAGCCGCGGCACCAAGCGCGGCCGGATCAAGGGCTGGACCACACCCTGGCGCAAGGCGATCGTCACCCTGGCCCCCGGCCAGAAGATCGAATTCTTCGAGGGGGTCTGACGATGCCGCTTCGTTCCTACAAGGCCACCTCGCCGGGTCTCCGGCAGATGACCCGCTCGACGTTCGAGGAGATCACGACCGACGAGCCGTACAAGCCGCTGCTCGAGAAGCAGATCCGCGGCTCCGGCCGGAACAACGCCGGGCGTCTCACCGTTCGCCATCGCGGCGGCGGCGAGAAGCAGCACTACCGCCGGATCGACTTCAAGCGCGACAAGCTCGGCGTGCCGGCTCGCCTGGCCACGATCGAGTACGACCCGAACCGCTCGGCCCGGATCGGGCTGCTGTTCTACCGCGACGGCGAGAAGCGCTACATGCTCCTGCCCCACGGGCTGAAGGTCGGCGACGTCATCGTCTCGGGACCCGAGGCCGAGGCGCGCACGGGCAACGCCCTGCCCCTCGCCAACATCCCGCTCGGCACCACGATCCACAACATCGAGCTCGTCCCCGGCAAGGGTGGCCAGGTCGTCCGGTCCGCCGGCACGTCGGCCCAGCTCCTCGCCAAGGAAGGCGACTACGCGACGGTCCGGATGCCGTCGGGCGAGATGCGCCGCATCCCGCTTCGGTGCATGGCCACGATCGGCCAGGTCAGCAACCTCGACCACGAGAACCAGAACCTCGGCAAGGCCGGCCGGGCCCGGCACATGGGCCAACGTCCCGAAGTCCGGGGCGTCGTGATGAACCCGCGCGACCATCCGCATGGTGGTGGCGAGGGCAAGTCGCCGACGGGCATGCCGCCCAAGACGCCGTGGGGCAAGCCCGCCATGGGCTACCGCACCAGGCGGGCCAAGACGACCGGACGCCTGATCGTCCGATCGCGTCATCGCAAGTAAGGGAGGAGGTAGCAGATGTCCCGTTCCGTCAAGAAGGGCCCGTTCATCGAGCTCCGCCTCCAGGGGCGAGTCGAGGAGATGAACCGGCGTAACGAGAAGAAGGTCGTCAAGACCTGGTCTCGTGCGTCGGTGATCTTCCCGACCTTCATCGGACACACGATCGCCGTCCACAACGGCAAGAAGCACGTCCCGGTCTACGTGACCGAGAACATGGTCGGCCACCGCCTCGGCGAGTTCGCCCACACCCGCAACTATCGCGGGCACGGCAAGCACACCGAGCGATCGACGACGCTGAAGTAGGCCGATCGATGCGCGTATCCGCCACCGCCAAGTACCTCCGCGGCTCGACCCGGAAGGCCAATCTCGTCGTCGCGGCGATCAAGGGCCGCCCCGTCGAGGAGGCCGCGGCCTTGCTCAAGTTCATGCCCCAGCACGCCGCTCACGACGTCCTGGCGGTGCTCAAGAGCGCCACGGCCAATGCCGAGAACAACCACAACCTGTCCGCCGAGGACTTGATCGTCGCCGATGCCCAGGCCAATGAGGGTCCGACGATCAAGCGCTGGCGGCCACGGGCCCAGGGTCGGGCGTTCCCGATCCACAAGCCCATGACTCACATCACGATCGTCGTCGCGGACCGGGAGGCCTGAACATGGGCAGGAAAGTCCATCCGTACGGCTTCCGTCTCGGTGTCTCGCGCACCTGGACCGCGAAGTGGTATGCGGACAAGGAATACACATCCCTCCTCAAGGAGGACATCGGGATCCGCCAGCTCGTCGAGCGGCGCCTCGCCAATGCGAGCGTGTCGGGCGTCGAGATCGAGCGCGGCATCAACCACCTGACGGTCACGATCCACACGGCCAAGCCCGGGATCGTCATCGGCAAGGGCGGGGCCAACGTCGAGATCCTCCGCCAGCAGATCGGCGGCCTGACCAAGGGTCGGGTCAAGCTCGAGATCAAGGAGATCCGCCAGCCGGAGCTCGACGCTCACCTGGTCGCGATGAACATCGCCGGCCAGCTGAGCCGCCGGATCGCCTTCAAGAAGGCGATGAAGCAGGCGATCCAGCGCTCGATGAAGGCCGGCGCCAAGGGCGTCCGGATCGCCGTCGCCGGCCGCCTCGGCGGCTCGGAGATGGGTCGCCGCGAGTGGGACCGCGAAGGCCGGATCCCGCTCGGCACGCTCCGCGCCGACATCAGTTACGGCCAGATCCACGCCCACACGACGTACGGTCGGATCGGCGTCAAGGTCTGGATCTACCGCGGCGACTTCGCTCCCGAGCGCCAGGCGCCACGTGAGCTCAGCCCGGCCGCGGCCGGCGTCGGGCAGGTCTGACCATGTTGATGCCGAAACGCGTCAAGCACCGCAAGGTGATGCGCGGCCGGATGTCCGGGATGGCCAAGGGCGGCCATACCGTCGCCTTCGGCGAGTACGGCCTGGCGACCCAGGAGCCGGCATGGATCACGAGCCGCCAGATCGAGGCGGCGCGGCGGGCGATGACCCGCTCGGTGAAGCGCGGCGGCAAGATCTGGATCCGGATCTTCCCGGACAAGCCGGCGACCAAGAAGCCGGCCGAGACTCGGATGGGCTCGGGCAAGGGCGCACCCGATCACTGGGTGGCCGTCGTCCGTCCCGGCCGGATCCTGTTCGAGATGGCCGGAGTCGACCATGAGTCGGCGGTCGAGGCGATGCGCCTTGCCAGCCACAAGCTCCCGGTCAAGACCCGGGTCGTGACCCGCGACAACGTGACGGAGGCAGGCTGATGGACATCGTGAAGGTCCGCGAGCTGTCCGACACGGAGCTCGACAACGCCTTGAAGGAGGCGAAGCAGGACCTCTGGCAGGCCCGCTTCGCGCTCTCGACCCGCCAGCTCAAGGACTACAGCACGATCCCGCAAACGCGGCGAACGATCGCGCGGATCCTGACCGTCCAGCGCGAGCGCAAGCTCGGCCAGACGGCGTGAGGGAGATCACGCGATGACAGGAGCAACCCCCCAGGTGCAGAACAAGCGGAAGACGAAGGTCGGCCGCGTCGTCAGCGACAAGATGGACAAGACGATCGTCGTGTCCGTCGAGCGCCTGGCGCGCCACCCTCTCTACAAGCGCGTCATCCGGCTGACGAC
>JANLYK010000535.1:0-3704 GCA_031365595.1 Chloroflexota bacterium
ATCGAGCGGCTCGCCCGCGATCTCGTCCGGCTCGGCGTCGTCGCCGTCCACGATCCGGGCGCCCTGTCGCTCCAGGAGGGTCTGGGCCGGGCGATCGACGCCTATCGCGTCCTCGACGAGCGCGGCGACCTGCCGATCCGGGTCCACGCCTCGATTCGCTCCGAACAGCTCGCGACCGCGGCCGGGATGGAGTTCCGGAGCGGTGACCCGCTCGGTCCGCCCGGCGGCCGCGCCCGGTTCGGCTGGCTGAAGCTGTTCGCCGACGGGACGCTGGCCTCGCGCACCGCCGCGCTCCTCGACCCAATCGAGGCCGAGGAAGGTCGCCCGCTGCCGCCCGGCACGGAACGCGGCATCTGGCTGACGGCGCCCGAGGTCGTCGCCGACTTTGCCCGGCGCGCGGCCGGCGCCGGCATCGCGACCCAGATCCACGCGATCGGCGACCGGAGCTGCCGGGTCAGCCTCGATGCCCTCGAGCCGACCGTCGGTCGGTCGGCGCTGATGCCCCGTCTCGAACACGTCCAGCTCCTTCATCCCGACGACCGGCCGCGGTTCGCCCTGGCCGGGATCGCCGCCTCGATCCAGCCGGTCCACGTCCGGGCCGACGCGCCGATCGCCCGGACCCTGTGGGGCGACCGGGCCGAGACCCACGGCTACCCGATGCGCTCGCTGATCGAGAGCGGCGCGGTCGTCGCGTTCGGGACGGATGCGCCGGTCGAGCCGATCGATCCGTGGCCCGGCCTGTCGATGGCCGTCACCCGGGTCGACGGGACGTGGCCGGAAGGCTCTGCGCCATTCGGTCCGGACGAGCGGGTCACCCTCGAGCAGGCGCTCCGGGCCGCGTGCGTGGCGCCGGCGCTCACCGCCGCCGAGACCGATCGAGGGCGCCTCGTGCCCGGCCAGCGGGCGGATCTCGTCGTCCTCCAGGCGAGCGACCTGTCCCACCCGATCGAGCCCGGCGCCGCGCTGGCCACCGCCCGCCCGCGCCTGGTGATGATCGACGGCGAGGTCGCCTTCGAGCGATAGCGGAGGTTCAGCCCGAGGCGAGATCCTTCGCCGCCTCGGCGAACAGGCCGCCAAGGATCCGTGACGTGGACGGGAAGGCGTGGATCGTGTCGGCCAGGACTTCGACCGGGACGCGGGCCTTGATCGCCAGGACACACTCGTGGATCGCCGCCGACGCATCCGGGCAGGCCATCGCGGCGCCGACCATCTCGCGCGTCGCCCGGTCGAACGTGACCGTGACGTGGCCGATCTTCGCTTCGAGGGCGTACCCGCGCGATGACGTCGCGAAGTCCGCGGTGTACTCGACCGCGTCGATCCCGGCCGCCTTCGCCTGGTCGAGCGACAGCCCGACGGACGCCGCCTCGGGATCCGTGTAGGTCGCCCGCGGCAGGGCGCGATAGTCGGGCCGGACGTCGAGGCCGAGGGCCATCCGCACCGCGATCTCGCCCTGGTAGTGGCCCTGGTGGGTGTGGAGCTCGGGCCCGGCCGGGTCGCCGATCAGCCACAGTCCATCGGCGATGCGCAGCCGACCGTCGCGCGGCAGCGCGGTCCGCTCGCTCGTGTCGAGGCCATAGTGCTCGAGGCCGAGATCGTCGAGCGGGAACGAGCGCCCGACCGCGAGCAGGATGGCGTCGCCCTCCACGGTCGTGCCGTCGTCGAGGTCGATCACGTCCGCCCCGTCCGTTCCCGCGCCGGCTCGCGCGCCGATGGCCCGGACGCCGAGCCGGACGTCGACCCCGTCGCGCCGGAGCAGCGCGGCCATCGCCTCGGAGTTCCGGGGATGCTCGGTGGGCATCAGGCGATCGCCGGACTGGATGATCGTGACCGCGACGCCGAACCGGACGTAGACCTGGGAGAGCTCGCAACCTGTCGGGCCGCCGCCGAGGACGATCAGGCGCTTCGGCAGCTCGCGCGCGAGCGTCCCCTCCCGGTTCGTCCAGGTCCGGACGCCGTCAAGGCCGGGCAGGGGAGGGGCCTTCGAGGTGGAGCCGACCGCCACCATGACATTCCGGCTCGCGATCTCGTGCGCCTGGCCGTCGTGCGTCACGGCCACCCGGCCCCGGCCCACGATCCGGGCGTCGCCGCGTAGGCAGACTGCGCCGACGGCCTCGAGACGCTTGACGTGCGAGGTGTCGTCGGGCTCGGCGGCGTCGGCGGGACGATTGACCATGTAATCGCGTGCCGCGGAGGTCCGTTCCCACGAGTATGTCGCCGGGTTGGCGGCGTGCTCGGCTGCGCCGTGGAGGAGCGACTTCGAGGGCAGGCAGCCGATGAACGGGCAGCTCCCGCCGAACCACAGCCGGTCGATGATCGCGACCGACGCGCCGCGGCTGCGCGCCTCGTTCGCGGCGGCCTCGCCGGCCGGACCGGCGCCGATGATGACGAAGTCGAAGGTTTCCATGTGGGTCAGTTTCCTCGTTCGGAGGCGGCCGTGCGCTGGCGGACCGCCTCGAACAGGACGACGGCCGCGGCGATCGACACATTCAGGCTGTCGGCGATGCCGTGCATGGGGATTGAGATCGGCGTGATGCCCGCGCCATGCCAGGCGTCAGACAGGCCGTCCGCCTCGCTTCCGAGCGCGATCGCCAGCGGCCCGGCCAGGTCGACCCCGGTGTAGAGCCGATCAGCCCCGACGATCGCGGCGACCATCCGGATCCCGCGGGCTGCGAGCCAGGCCAGCACGTCGGGCGTGGCCGCGGCCGCGATCGGCACGCTGAAGATCGTCCCGATCGACGCCCGGATGGCGTTCGGGTTGAACAGGTCGGTCCGCGGGTCGGCCGCGATCACGGCCTGCGCGCCGGCGGCGTCGGCCGTGCGCAGGACCGCGCCGAGGTTGCCCGGTTTCTCGACCCCCTCGATGACCAGGATCAACGGGTCGTCGGGCAGGCCGAGGTCGTCGAGCGTCCGGGTCGGAGTCTCCACGATCGCCACGACCCCGTCGGACCGATCGCCGAACGCCACTTTGGCGAGGACCGCGGGGCTGACCTCGATCGCGGCCGGCCAGTCGTGGAGGCGGGCGTCGACCGACAATGCGTCCTCACTTCGGAGCAGGTCCGGGGCGATGAACGCGGTCTGGACGCGTACGCCGGCATCGAGCGCCCGGAGGATCTCACGGGCGCCGTCGACGATCGTGAGCCCGGTCTCCTCGCGTTCGCGCCGGTCGCGCAGCCGGACAGCGGCCTTGACCCGCGGGTTCGTCAGCGACGTGATCGCCGGCTCGCCGCTCACTCCCGGGTCAACCGGGCCGCGACCCCGAGCGGTAGCGTCGCCCCGCTCGTCGCCTTGAGCTCCATCCACTCGGTCCGGACGTCGCTGCCGGGCCCCGGGTCGAAGGCCTCGACGAGAGCGTCGCCGAGGTCGTCGGCCGCCAGCCCGGTCGTATGCGCGGTCAGGAGCACAAACGCGTCGTCGGCCGCGACCGCCGCGCACGCCTCGAGCAGGTCGGGAAGGGCATCGGCGAGCTCCCAGCGCGTTCCCTTCGGGCCGTGGCCGAAGCTCGGCGGATCGAGGACGAACCCGTCGTAGCGGCGGCCGCGGCGCGCCTCGCGCTGGGTGAAGGTCAGGGCGTCATCGATGATCCAGCGGATGGGTGCCGCGGACAGCCCGGACAGCTCGGCGTTACGCCGGGCCCAACCGACCGCCGGTCGCGAGCCGTCGACGTGCGTCACCTGCGCGCCGGCCCGAGCCAGGGCAAGGGTCGT
>JANLYK010000542.1:0-5476 GCA_031365595.1 Chloroflexota bacterium
CTGCCCAACGGCACCCTCGACACCGCGTTCGGCAACGGTGGCCGGACCATCACCCAGATCGGATCGGTCAACGACATCCCCTTCGATCTCGCGATTCAGGCCGACGGCAAGATCCTCCAGGTCGGGATCGGGGACAGCGGCACAGTCCAGACGGTGGACTTCGACATCGGGCTGGTCCGCTACAACGTTGACGGCTCGCTCGACCCGACGTTTGGTGGCGACGGGATTATCGTCACCGATCTCGGAGGGTCAAACGAGACCGCGTATGGCATGGCGCTCCAGATGGACGGGCGCCTGGTTGTCGTCGGCCAGTCGAGCAATCAATCGGGCGTCGGCTCCGGATTCGTGACTCGCTACCTCGCCGGTCCACCGGCAGCGGCGCCCACGGTTCCGACGGTTCCGACCAACGTGACGGCCGTTGCCGGCAATGGCCAGGCTGTCGTGACCTGGGACGCCATCCTCGACGGCGGCAGCCCGATCACGGGGTTCACGCTGACCGCGTCGCCGAGCGGAGCCCAGACGACCTTCGCGACCGGCCCGAGTGGAACGGTCACGGGTTTGACGAATGGGACGCCGTACACCTTCACCGTGACCGCGACCAATGCCGTCGGATCGAGCGTCGCGTCGGGACCATCCAGTCCCGTGACGCCCGTCGAGGCAAGCCCGCCGGATGCGCCGTCGAACGTCGACGCGGTTGTCGGCGACGGTGAGGTGACCCTGACCTGGGATGCGCCGGCCGACAACGGCCTGCCGATCACCGGCTATTCGGTCTCGACGACGAACGTCGCGGGTCCGCCCCTGCCATATCCCATCGTGTCCACGACCGCGACCAGCGCCACGATCGGTGGCCTCGCGAACGGCGAGGGTTACGACTTCGCGGTGACGGCAAGCAATGCGTTCGGCTCCGGACCTGGCTCGACCGCCGTCCTGGCGAGCCCGACGGGGCCCCGCAATGCCCCGAGCGCACCCCGGTTCGTTTTCGCGGCTGCCACGGGGGACGCGGACGGGGCGTGTGTCACGTGGGACGCGCCGTTGGAATATGGCGGCGGCCTGCAGGGATTCCTGATCCGGGCTGCCAACGGTGAGATGGCGTCCATCGGCGCAACCGGCTACTTCCGGGCGTGCTTCTCGGGGACGATCCCGAACGGAATCGCGCAGGAGTTCCGGGTCGCCGCTCTTGGCGGACCCAATCCGGGAACTCCCCGATACGGGCCCTGGTCGGCGCCATCGAACCCGGTCACGCCACCGCATAGCCCGCCGACTCCACCCAAGCGCCTATTTGCGTATCGCGAGGACGGCTCGGCAACCGTGGAGGTCCAGCTTCCGGACTTCAACGGCGGTGGCACCGTCTCGATGCTCACGGTGACGTCCAGTCCGGGGGGCCATACCGCAAGCTCGCCGATCCTCTCGTCATCAACGAACATCAGGCTCACGGGCCTGACGAACGGTGTGGCCTACACCTACACCGCGACAGCGACGAACGAGTACGGCACCAGCGTCCCCAGCGCGCCGTCGGAACCCGTGACGCCGGGCGGCCTGCCGGGGGCGCCGCTCGCGGTCACCGCCAGCGCCGGCGACGGGTCAGCTGCAATCTCGTGGACGGCTCCGACCTCGAACGGCGGCCGCCCGCTCGAGTACTACCGAGTCGTCGCCCAGCCCGGTGGGGCCGAGCGGTATGTGAGCCCCGAAGCGACGACGACCACCCTGAGCGGACTCCTGAACGGAACCGAGTACCGGTTCACGGTCCACGCGGTGAACTTCTTCGGCGAGGGCCCGGCATCCGCCCCATCGAACCCCGTGACGCCGACCCCACCCGTGTCCCCGCCCGGAGCACCGGGCAACGTGGCCGCCGCCGCCGGAGACGGTTCGGCGGTCGTCACCTGGACGGCCCCCGCGTCCGATGGCGGTAGCCCGCTGACGACCTACACGGTGACGGCGAGCCCGGGCGGCGCGACGCTGGGCGTCGGGGGTGGCGTCACGTCAACATCGGTAACAGGGCTGACCAACGGAACGGCATACACGTTCCGCGTCACCGCAAGCAACGCGGCAGGCCCCGGGACTCCCTCCGATCCCACGCCCGAAGTGACGCCGCAGAGCGGCGCTCCGCCGCCGCAGGCCGTCAGCGGCCCGATCGACGATAGCGGCGGCCAGGTCTCCACCGACCCGGGTACCGGGCCGACGGGAAGCGACCCGGTGACGACGAGCGTGATCGTCCCGGCCGGAGCCGGCGCCGGCACCGTCAGCGTGGCCGAGACGGCGATCTCCGTCACACCGCCGACGGGCGGCTACCAGTTCGTGGGCCAGCAGGTCGACATCACCTCGGACCTTGCGACGAGCGCGGCGAACCCGCTCATGATCGTGCTCACCATTGACGAGAGCGTCCTGCGCGCGGCGTATGCCCTCGCATCGACCGATCCGCTGCCTGACCCGACTGCCGTTGACGTTACGCGCGCCGAGGGCGGGGGAGGGACCGCGATCGTGGCCGCCTGCACGAATGCGATCGGCAGCCCGATCACGCCCGATCCGTGCGTTCGCGAGCGGCTTTACATCGGGACGGACCTTCGGGTCACCATCGTCACGTCGAGCGCGAGTCATTGGAACGCGGCCGTGCGACCGACGATCGTGACTGTCTCTGATACCGGGTACGCGCCAAAGGTCGTGACGATCGCACAAGGTGGAGTCGTTCGCTGGACCTTTGGCGGGAGCCGCCGCCATAGCGTGACTGACAGCCAGAAGCTCGGGCCGTCCATCAAGCCGCTGTACGATTCGGGCCTCAAGCTTCCCGGTGGGTCCTTCGGCTACTCGTTCCTCGCGGCTGGAACCTATGCGTATGGATCGACCGCATCTGGCGACGGCAAGCTCGTCGGAACAGTGGCGGTCCCCATCACGGTCTCCCCGTTGACGGGGACGCCGGGGACGACATTCACGATCAACTGGGCGACCCGCTCGATGCCCGGCTTCGTGTTCGACATCGAATGGCGCTACCAGAAGCCGAATGCGAAGTCATGGTCCGCCTGGGCCACGTTCCAGTCCGGAACCACGGTGACGCGCGAAACGACGCTGCCTCCTTCTGGTTCCGGCACCTACGCCATCAGGGCGCGTCTCCGAAACGCGGCGACATCGAAAGTCTCGGGCTGGTCACCGGACTACCTCATCGTCGTCAGGAATTGAGGGGCGCGCCCGCGATCGTGTCGGGCGGAGATCCCGATCTGCTAGGGATACGTGAGACCGAACCCGTACGGGAAGAGCGGATCGTAGGTGGCGTCGCCCACGTTGATCGGGATCTGGGCGGCGGTCCGCGGCCAGGACATCGGGAGCGTGCCCGTCGGCCGGACATCACCGAACAGGATGTCCGCGACTCCGTTGCCCTCGGTGCCCGGCAGCCAGGCGGCGATCAGGCCGCGCCAGCCGGGCAGCTCGCTCGTGACGACCAGCGGCCGGCCGGAGACCAGCACGACGACGATCGGGATCCCGGTCCGGGCGACGGTCGAGAGCGTGCTGAGGTCCGTCCGATCGAGCGTCATGCCGTCGGTCCGATCCCCCTGACCCTCTGCGTACGGCTTCTCGCCGATCACGACGATCGCGACATCGTGGCCGGCCGCGCCCCGGCCGGCGGCGTTGAAGTCGACGACGGTGCCCGGGGCAACGGCGCCGCGGATTCCCTGGAGGATCGTCGTGCCCGGCGTGATGGCGCCGCTCGAACCCTGCCAGCTGATCGTCCAGCCGCCGCTCTGGTTGCCGATGTTGTCGGCGTTCTTGCCGGCCACGAAGACCCGAGCGGACTTCGAGAGGGGAAGGATGGCGTCGTTCTTCAGCAGGACGAGCGACTCACGCACGGCCTGGCGGGCGATCGCCCGATGAGCCGCCGACCCGACGGTCGAGGTCAGCGTCCGATCGGTCAGCGGCAGCTCGAAGAGGCCGAGCTGGAACTTCCTGGTCAGGATCCGGCGAACGGCGTCGTCGATCCGCGCCGTCGTGACCCGCCCCGCGGTCACCTCGGTCCGGAGGAGCGACTGGAACGTGCGGTAGTCGTGGGGAACCATGACCATGTCGATTCCGGCGTTGATCGCGATCCGGACGTCGCTCGCCGAGAACCCCGAGGCGCCGTCGATCTGGTCGATGCCGGCCCAGTCGCTGACGACGAAGCCGGCAAAGCCGAGCTCACCCTTCAGGACGGTGTTGATCAGATAGGCCTGACCGTGGAGCTTGACCCCGTTCCAGCTCGAGTAGCTGATCATCACGCTGCCGACGCCGCGCTGGATCGCGTCGATGAACGGCGGGAGGTGGATCCGGCGCAGGTCGGCCTCGGAGAGCTGCGTGTTGCCCTGGTCGTCGCCGCCGGTCGTCCCGCCGTCGCCGACGTAGTGCTTGGCCGTCGCGAGGATCGAGGACGGCGAGCCGCCGAGGGTCGAGCCCTGGAAGCCGGTGATGATCGTCGTCATCGACTGGGCGATCGCCGGATCCTCGCCGAAGCTCTCGTACGTCCGGCCCCAGCGTTCGTTCCGGGCGACGCACAGGCACGGCGCGAAGGTCCAGTCGACGCCCGTCCCGGCGACCTCCTCGGCGGTGGCCTGACCGACCTGCACGATGAGCGTCGGATTGCGCGTCGCCCCGAGGCCGATATTGTGGGGGAAGATCGTCGCGCCCCGGACATTGTTGTGGCCGTGGACGGCATCGACGCCATAGATGAGCGGGATGCCGAGCCGGTTGGTCAGCGCGGTCTGCTGGTATGCGTCGTACATGTCCGCCCAGCCGGTCGCGGTGTTCGTCGTCGGGGCGGAGCCGCCGCCGCTGAGTAGCGAGCCGAGGTTGTAGGTCGCGATGTCGGACTGGGCGGTCAGGGAGTTCCGCTCCACCTGGGTCATCTGGCCGATTTTTTCGTCGATGGTCATCCGGCCCAGAAGGTCGGCGACCCGCGTCGGCACCGGCTGGCTTGGGTCGTGATAGGGCAGGTGGGCCGCGACCGCTGCCGGCACGGAGCCGGACACGATGGCAAGGATTCCGATGAGCAGGCCCACGCGCTGGCGGACGGTCAGACCGGGATCGCGAACCATGAGGGCATCTCCTTCGTCCCAAGGATCGAACGGACCGCTGGCGCCAGTATGGCGACGCCCACAACTTCCGGCGGATCCGACCGCGCATGGACCCGAATGCTCGACCGGCGCCAGCCTCAGCGGTTGCCGCCCGTGATCGGGCTCGGTAAACTCGCAACCGTGGCGGAGTAGCTCAGTGGTAGAGCAGGGGACTGATAAGCCTGCCGTTCTAACCGCTGTGCTTCCCGCGTGGGAACCCATCGGGAAGGTGCTCGGTTATGCGCTCTATCGGCGGCGAACGTACAAGCACATAACTCGGATAGAGCGCACAACTGATTCGGGAAGTTAGCGGGACCGGCCTCGACGATCCGACCGCCCGGTCGGCGACCGCGGGCGAGCGGGCGTGAGGGCGCACGGCTGACAGGAAACTCGACAAATGCGCC
>JANLYK010000547.1:0-2181 GCA_031365595.1 Chloroflexota bacterium
ATGGTCGAGGGCTTCGACGTCGTTCTCGAGATGTCCGGCAACCGCGCAGCGTTGCGCGACGCGCTCGGGAACATGGCCCACGGCGGCGGGATGGCGATCCTCGGCATCCCGACCGAGGAGATCCCGATCGACGTCAGCCAGGTCGTGTTCAACCAGCTGACCCTGCGCGGGATCTACGGCCGGGAGATGTACGAGACCTGGTACAAGATGGCGGTCATGCTCCAGTCCGGGCTCGACATCCGCCCGGCGATCACCCATCGCTTCTCGTATCGCGACCACGAGGCCGCGTTCGCGGCCGCCCGGAGCGGTGACTCCGGCAAGGTGATCATGGACTGGACGGATTGAGGCTTCGATGAACACGCCCCTTCGCGATCCGCTCGCCTTCCTCGGCGAGGAGCTCGACGACCTCCGGAGCCGGAACCTGTACCGCCCGCTCCGGGTGATGTCGTCGGCCCAGGGACCGATCGTGAGCGTCGATGAGAAGCGCCTGATCAGCCTGTCGTCGAATGACTACCTCGGCCTGACCCATCACCCGCGCGTGCGCGACGCGGCACTCAGGGCCGTTCGCGACTTCGGCGCCGGTTCCGGCGCAGTCCGGACGATCGCCGGCACGATGTCGCTCCACGAGGAGCTCGAGCGCGACCTTGCCGCCTTCAAGGGGACCGAGGCGACTCTCACGTTCCAGTCCGGCTTCACCGCCAACACCGGCGTGATCCCGACGATCACCGGCGAGCAGGACCTGATCGTCAGCGACGAGCTGAACCACGCCTCGATCATCGACGGGATGCGCCTCTCGAAGGCGCCGCGGAAGATCTATCGCCATGCCGACACGGACCACCTCCGCGAGATCCTGGACGACGCGGTCGAAAAGGGCCGCGAGGGCAGCGGCCTGCCGTATCGGCTGATTCTCGTGGTCACCGACGGCGTCTTCTCGATGGACGGCGACATCGCACCCCTGCCGGGCATCGTCGAGGCGGCCGAATCGGCCAACGCCGCGGTCTTCGTCGACGACGCGCACGCCTCGGGCGTGCTCGGCCGCGACGGCCGCGGTTCGGTCGATCATTTCGGGCTGCACGGCCGCGTCGCGATCCAGGTCGGCACGCTGAGCAAGGCGGTCGGCGTGCTCGGAGGCTACGTCGCCGGGTCGCAGGACCTCCGCGACATCCTGATCCAGCGGGCCCGACCGTTCCTGTTCTCGACCTCCCACCCGCCCGCGGTCGCCGCCGCCTGCACCGAGGCGATCAAGGTGATGCAGGAGGAGCCGGAGCTCCACGAGCGGCTCTGGGCGAACACGCGTCGCTTCAAGGCCGAGCTCACGAGGCTGGGCTTCGACACCGGCCGCTCCGAGACGCCGATCACGCCGGTGATGATGGGCGACCCCGATACGGCCGGCCGATTCAGCCAGCGCCTGATCGAGGAGGGCGTATTCGCCCAGCCGGTCGTCTTCCCGACCGTCGCGATCGACAAGTCCCGGATCCGGACGATCGTGACCGCGGCCCACGCCGACATCCAGCTCGATCAGGCGCTCGCGGCGTTCGCCACGGTCGGCCGGGAATTCGGCCTGATCAGCGGCTGATGGCCCGCGCACCCAGGACCCTCCCGCCCGACCCGCCGCCGCCCGCATCGAGCGCCGCGCTTACGGTCCAGGCCCGCGACCTCCCGCTCGACTCCCACCTCCACACCGATCTCTCGCCCGACAGCGACGCCCCGATCGACGCCTACGCGGCCCAAGCGGTCGAGCGTGGGATCGCCGAGATCGCGATCACCGATCACGTCGACTTTTCGCCGGACATGCCGGCCTTCGCGTTTGCCACGTTCGCCGAGCGCGAGCGGATCGTGCGTGACGCCGCCGAGCGCTGGGCGCCGCTCGGGCTGGCGATCCGGTTCGGCGTCGAGATCAGCTACGAGCAGGCGCGCGAGGCCGAGATCCGCGAACACCTCGCCCGGAACGCGTACGACTACGCGATCGGCAGCGTCCACGTGTTCGCGGGCTCGCCGTACGACGCCGATCGGGTCGGCGCATGGACGGCCGGCCGACCGCTGGCGGAGATCGTCGCACCGTATTTCGACGAGGTGCTCGCAGCCATTCGGTCAGGTCTGTTCGACACGCTCGGCCACCTCGATTTCGTGAAGCGCTACCTGGTCCCGCACGTGACCACGGGCCAGCTCGCCGCCGCCCCG
>JANLYK010000548.1:0-3939 GCA_031365595.1 Chloroflexota bacterium
GAGCGGATCGAGGCCGCGCCCGGCGCCGAAACCCTCGAGGCACTCCGCCGGGTCATTGGCCGCCTCACGGTCGATGAGGGCGTCCGATCGTGGGACATCGCGGTCCTCGTCGGTGGCTCGCTCGAGGAGTCCGCGATCTGGACCGTGCCCGGTCACCGCTACGGCAACCACGTCCTCTGGAACGGCCAGGTCGACGACGCCGGGCGGAGCCTGGGCCTCGCGGCGCGTGACGTCCTCGACGAGCCGCCCGACGTGATCGTGTGCGACTCGATCCGGCGGTTCAAGGGTCTCGAGCGGGCGGTCGTGATCCTGTGCGAGCTCCGGCCCGACGACCCGCGCCTCGCCCGCCTCCTGTACGTCGGCGGCAGCCGCGCCAAGCAGCACCTGATCGTCATCGAGCCGCCGGCGGTGGTGCATTGAGCCGGCGCATCAACTCGGCCGGCGTCACAACCTCGATCGACCGCGTTCGCAGCCAGTCGACAAGGTCGCTGTCGTCGAGCAAGTCTCGATCGCCGGTCACGATGATGTCAGCCAAGGCGCCGATCGCCGCCACCACCACGATCGCGTCGCCCGGATCTCGAATCAACATCACGGGCTCGACCATGCGGATCTCCGGCCCGACCTTCGAGAGGATCGCGGTCAGGCGGAGCTGGTCGACGACGCGTGCCTCGAACTTGGGTCGGCTGATGACACTTTGGAGTTCGAAGGCGAGGTCCGATGTCAGGATCGGCTCGAACCTCCCGGCGATCAGATCGTCAACGACCTGGCGTGCGGCACCAATCGGTGAGATGAGTCCGGACACCAGTACGTTGGTGTCAACGACGACGCGCAGCACGCTCCGCACGGACCTCAGCTACGGCCGCGTCGATGTCAGCCTGGATCTCCTCTTCCGTCCAGCCCTTTTCCTTGACGAAGGCGTCCTGATCGGCCCGGAACTCAGCGAGGGCGCGCAGCGCATCGTCCCGATTCATGAGCATCCCCTGCGCCTTGAGCCACGGCGTGACGGCTTCGAGCAGGACTTCCTCGACGGGGCGATCGCTGATCTTGGCCAGCCCGACGATGCCGAACCAATGACGCGTCGGCAGGAGAAGCTGGAGGAGCTCTTCTGGCGTCGGTGCAACTTCGCTGTCCTGGGCCTTGCGCAGCGCCGCGGCGATCGTGGCACTGACCGTGGTGCCGCGTTCCTCGGCCGTCCGACGCACCTCCTCGCCCAGGTCGGTCGACAGCGAGATCGACAGTTTCGTGACGCCGCTCGACTCGCGCGCGAGGTACGGCGCGAGACTCTCGGACAGGCGCGATTGACGCTTGGTCATGGTATGACCATGGTACGACCACATTCCTACCAGTCAAGAGCAAGTCGTAGCGATTTCGAGCGGCTGGGATGACGGATCCGCTGCTCACCGAGCGCTTCGACCGGGCGCTGGGGGTCGCCGCGCGGTTGCACCGCGACCAGGTCCGCAAGGGCACGACGGTGCCGTACATGAGCCACCTGATCGGCGCCTGCTCGATCGCGCTCGAGTTCGGGGCCAACGAGGACCAGGCGATCGCCGCGCTGCTCCACGATGCGATCGAGGACGTCGAGCCGGTCGAGGCCGCGCGGGCGGAGGTCGACAAGTTCGGGCCGGAGGTGCGCCGGATCGTGGAGGCCTGCACGGACGGCGACAGCCACCCGAGGCCGCCCTGGCGCGGGCGCAAGGAGGCCTACATCGCGCGCCTCGCCCACGAGGACGGCGCCGCGCTGCTCGTGTCAGCCTCCGACAAGCTCCACAACGCCCGGGCGATCGTCGGCGACCTCCACCGCCATGGTCCCGCGGTCTGGGGCCGCTTCAACGCCGACAGCGACCAGCTCTGGTACTACCGCAGCCTCGTCATCGCGTTCCGCTCGAACCCGGAGCACGAGCCGGCCCTGATCGACGCGCTCGACCGGACGGTCACCGAGATGGAAGCGCTCGGAGGCCTCGCGAGGTGACGCAAACCGATCAGTGGTTGGGCAGGCCCAACAGCCAAGGGACCGAGATGCCTTCGTCGAGGGTTTCCCACCAGATCCCGAGGCCCGATTCGATGACCTCGAGATCGGTGCGCTGTGTGTCGGATGCCCCGGCGAGCCAGGCGAACCAGCCGATCGGCACCGACAGCTCGCGTCCGTCCTCCAGCGCGACCCGCAGCCGGTCGTCGGCGACGAGTGCGGACGCCGCTCTTGGTCGTGGGTCAGGCGTGTTCAACGTCGGGTCAGCCTCTCAGTCCTCGGCCGCGCGTCGTAGCGGCAACAAGTCGTTGGGGTGGGGACCGCCATCGGCGAGCCTGGCAAACCGTTCGAGTCGCGGACCGGCCGACACGGTTTGGGCGCACCCGGCGATGTCGAGCATGTCCAACGACAGAGTTCGTGGCGACCGCCCGCCCTCGACTGCGGCGATGATGACCGGCCAGGCCTCGAGCGTGGACTTGAACCGGGCGAGGACCTTGTTCGACGGGATCAATCGGAGCTGGTATCCGACCGCACCATCGATGAAGATCTCGACCTTCTCGCCGGGTTTCCGGATCCGCCGAGGCGGGAGCGTCTTGCTCCAGTCGAGATGGCTCGTGTCGGGCCGGATCTCGTCGTCCTCGAGCTGGATCGGGCGGTCAGCGTGCTTCGTATTCACGGCGTTCGCGCTTCGTGGCGCGCCATGCGGAGATGATCCGCGGCCGAGGGCCGCGTTCGGACGTTACCACGACAAGCAACTGCCCTTCGCTCGAGTGCCCGATCAACAGGAATCGCTCATCGGCAGCATCGCGACCGGGGTCGGGCCAGAAGGCCTTCAATGGATCGAGGTCGACGGTCGCAGCGTCCTCGAACGTAACCCCGTGCTTCGAGAGATTGTCACGAGCCTTCTCTGGATCCCAGTCGTACCGCGACATCGCGGAACGGTAGACATCGACGCTTACCCGGGGCTTATCGGCCGATGACCGCTGAGTTGCGCGATCAGCTCGAGCCGGCCTCGCGGTCGATCTGGGCGACGCGTGCGCCCGAGATGCCGAGGATCTCGCCGACGTCGCGGGTCGAGAAGCCGAGTCGGCGGAGGTCCGCCGATGCCTGGCGAGTAGCGCGGGCCAATTCCGACCGAAGAATTTCGACCTTCGAACGCTGCTCGACGAGGCGGCCGACCTCTTCGGAGATCGCCGGCGGTATGCGGACGTCGTCCACGACCTCGATCCCGGCACCGATCAGATCATCGACTTCGAGATGGACCGCGAGCGCGCTCCTCGCGTATCGCTTCGCGGCCGTCAACGTCCGACCGAACGTGGCGATGTCGGGGTCGCGAAACTGGACGATCCAGGCGCGTTCGTCATGGGTGTACGTCGCGACGTACTGCGTGCGATGCGAGTCAGTCATGGAGCGATCCCTTGCGCAGCCACATCCGTCCCAGAGCCGGCTCGCCCTGGCGCTCGATGCTCCGCAGCGTCCCCGTCGGAATGTCGCCGGTGTGGATCGGAAGGATCAGCGTCGAGCCGTCGATCAGCCGCCACTTCTGATGCGAGCCGTCTTGGTGGACGACGCGGGCCGTCGAGTCAAGTTGGCGCATTCGTCGGACCACCTCTCGCGGCCTCACGGCGTTGCTGAGAACCTCATCAACGCTATCTGGAAAGGTGATTGGCAGTCAAGCGGCTTGGGCAGGAGTAGGGTCACTCCATGACGCTAGCGAGTCCCGCTTATCGGCCGGTCACCACGCGACTGACCGCCGCTCAACAGCGGATCGTCGAGTGGGACGAGGGGCCGCTCGTCGTCATTGCCGGCGCCGGGACCGGGAAGACGCGGGTCATCGTCGAGCGGGTTGCGCATCTGCTCCGAACGCACGCGACGAAGCCGGGCGCAATCCCCGCCGAACCGGCACCGGACCACGACCCCTTCCGGGGTCCGCTCCTCCCCGAGCAGGTCCTCGTCCTGACCTACAACGTCCG
>JANLYK010000587.1:0-2895 GCA_031365595.1 Chloroflexota bacterium
GCGTCGAGGGCCGCCTCGACGTTCGACGCGACGGCATCGGCCCGCGAGGCGTCGACGATCACGTCGGCCGCTCGTAGTGTCCCCGGGTCGTGCCGCTCGCCGACGGGCCGGCCGAGCAGCTCGACGGCGTCGCCGCGGCCGCGGAGGACGGTCGCGATCGTCTGTCCGAGCGGGCCGTCGCCAAGGACGATCGTGGTGGTCATGAGCGTGTCTCCTCGTCGGTGTCGAGGAGTCGCCGGTCGGTCGATGGAGGCCAGGAATCAAGAAACCGCGGTCACCTCGTGGTGCCGCGGCCCCTGGAGCCTCCGTGCCCGGAGACTCCTGTCGGTTGTTCGCTTGCGCGCCGTCAGAGCCCCAGGGCCCGTGCCTCCCGGCAGGGCCGCCAGAGCTTCTTCTTGGCCTCGTCGGTCACGAAGATGCAGCGCATATGCATACCTTGCACTGCCGGACTGGATATTGCAAGAACGAATTGGTTGCGTTTCGGGGACGAAACGACGTTCCTGGGCGCCTCGGCTCTGACCCGCAATCCGGGTCGGATCGGCGTGGTGCGCGCTCGACCGACCGCGCCTGAGCGGTGCGCCCAGCACGGCCGACGTGAATCCGACCCGATCCTCGGGTCGGGCCGATCAAATCAGCTGAGGTGGCGGGCGGCGAACGCGTCGTATGTGGCCGGGATCGGATCGGCGAACGCGCCCTCCCCGGCGCCCTCATCTGGCTCCCCGAACCGACGCGCGTCCGGGGTCTTCACCCCATTGCCCGACAGGATCGCGACGACCTCGTCGCCGTCGCGGATCACGCCCCGGGCCCGGGCTGCCTCGACCGCGGCCACGGTCACGCCGCCGGCGGTTTCCACGAAGATCCCCTCGGCTGCGGCGGTCCGGCGGATCGCGGCGGCGGTCGCGGAATCCGGGATCGACTCGATCGAGCCGCCGGTCCGGCGCGCCAACTCCAGGGCGTATCCGCCGTCAGCCGGCGAGCCGATCGCGAGCGACCTGACGATCGTGTCGGGCGAGCGAACGGGCCGGATCTCGTCCACGCCCTCGGCGAACGCCGTCGCCACCGGCGAGCAGCCCTCGGGCTGAGCGCCGACGAAGCGCACGTCCTTTCGCCCGACCAGGCCGATCTCGACCAGCTCGTCGAAACCCTTGGCGATCTTCGTGAACATGGAGCCCGAGGCGATCGGGCCGACGATCACGTCCGGCAGCCGCCAGCCGAGCTGCTCGGCGACCTCGAACGCGATCGTCTTGCTGCCCTCGGCGTAGAACGGCCGGAGGTTGACGTTGACGAACGCCCAACCCTCCTCGTCGGCGATCTCGAGGCTCAGGCGGTTGATGTCGTCGTAGGTTCCGTCGACCCGGACGACGGCCGCCCCGTAGGACAGGGCGTGCTCGACCTTGGCCGGCTCGAGGTCGGCCGGGACGAAGACGAAGGCGCGCATCCCGGCCGCGGCCGCGGCCGCCGCGGTGGCCCCGGCGAGGTTCCCGGTCGAGGCGCAGGCGAGCGTGTCGAAGCCGAACTCGACCGCGCGGGCGGTCGCCACCGCGACGACCCGATCCTTGAACGACAGGGTCGGGTTGCGGGTGTCGTCCTTGAGGTGGAGCGCCGTGCCCGTGCCGAGGTCCAGGTCGCGGGCGAGGCGGTCCGCCCGAACCAGGGCGGTCGAGCCGACGGCGAGCCCGCGCTCCGGGACCCGATCAACGGGGAGCAGCTCCAGATACCGCCAGATCCCGGGCGCGCGGGCCGCGATCGACTCGCGGGTCAGGGCCGCCCGGGCGACGTCGTAATCGTAGACGACCTCGAGCGGCCCGAAACAGGCGGCACAGACGAAGCTCGGCCCGAGATCCTCGGGCCGGCCACACGCTCGACAGCGCAGGCCGCGCACGTGCGAGGGCTGGCGGGCGTCCGCGGTCGCGGGCGCGGGCGCGCCGCTGACCGGATCGTCGGTTCGGATCGGGGTCTCGAGCGTCATCGGGGGTCGTCTCCATCGCGGAGGACCGCCACTGTCATCAAGGCCCGAGAAATCGAGAGACCCTTCCTGTGAGGAAGGGCCTGGGAGGGATCCCTTATCTCGCAGGAGGACCTGCCCGGATTTGGCACCGTGCCGACGTCTCCGTCGGTCGGTTGTCGGGCTTCACAGGGCCGGTCCCTCCACCACTCTTGATAAGAGTCTTCAGTTGTCGGCGGATCGTAGGCGGTTCTGGGGAATCGGTCAACGTCGGGAAGCGCGAGCCCCGTCGGGCGGAACGGCATGGCCGGGGCGACATCCGCGAGTGGACGGATCCAAGCGGGAATCCGGTAGACTCCCGTGGCCCACGTCCGGCCACGCGCCGACGCGTGTGTGCGTGGTGGCCTTAGCTCAATGGTAGAGCACTGGATTGTGGCTCCAGCGGTTACGGGTTCGACCCCCGTAGGCCACCCCATCAATTGATTGGCGAGACTTCCGGCTGTCACGCTTGGGCACGCCATCGCGGCGTTGCCTTCTGCGGTACTCGCTTACGCATCTGCGGAGCGCTCGCTCCGGTCCTCGGCGGCGCCTTGCGCTGACGCACCCATGCGCGACGAACTCAACTCGCGGCTGTCGCGCGGGAACGACGATGGCAGTGTCAGCGCCGATCGGGCCGATGGTCAGGCTGGGACGATCCGGTCGCCGGTTGCGTCGACCAGGACTCCGATCAGCGCGCTTGCGGCAATCAGTCCGACCGTGGTGACGTCGCCGGGCACGTTTCGCAGCGGGACGGCGAGGCCGCCGGCCAACAGGAGCCATGCCGACGCCTTCCATGCGAGCCGGACCCTCGACCGGTCGGGCGCGGGCGCGGACACCCCCAGCCGCTGGATCCAGATCAGACCGAGGGCAAACAGGACGAAGGTGAGCGGCGCGGTCGCGAACAGACCAGC
>JANLYK010000599.1:0-1787 GCA_031365595.1 Chloroflexota bacterium
CCCGCTCGACCCCCCCCGGGTGTCGCGTCGACTGAGCAAGTCCGGCCCGGCCGCGCCACCTTCCCCACGCCGCCGCGGCCGTTCCATCTCCGCGAGGTCGTCTCTTGATCCAGCCCCTCCGAATTGCCCAGGCCGCTCCGCCGTCCGAGCGGGTTCCGCCCGAGGCGTATGGCGGTACCGAGCGTGTGGTCTTCGAACTCGTCAGCGAACTGGTCCGCAGGGGCCACGAGGTCACGACATTCGCGGCCGGCGATTCAGCCCTGCCCGGCACCCTTGTCCCGACCGTGCCTCGTGCGCTCCGGCCGCTCGGCCACGGTGGCGACATCGGCGGGTACATGATCGCGACGATGCTCCAGGTCCTTGATCGGGGGAGCGAGTTCGACATCATCCACAGCCACCTCGAGTGGTACTCGCTGGCCCTCCGCCGCGCGTCCCGCGTGCCGGTCGTCGCCACGTTCCACGGCCGGCTCGACCTGCCGTGGTCGCGCGACGTGTTCGCCGACCGGCCTGACGGCATGGTCGCAATCAGCGAGTCGCAGGCGTCCGTCCACCCGGACGTTCCGTGGACCATCGTCCACAACGGGCTGACCCTCGACGCGTCGCCGTTCGAGCGACGCCGGACCGATGCGCTGGTGTTCGTCGGCCGGGTGACGCCGGAGAAGGGGATCGTCGAGGCGATCGAGATCGCCGAGCGCGCCGGGCGGCCGCTCAAGATCGCGGCCAAGGTCGGCCCGACGCCCAAGGAGCAGGATTTCAACGAGCAGGTCTTCCAGCCGGCCCTCAAGGCCGCCGGATCGCGGGTCGAGTTCCTCGGCGAATTGTCGGGCGCCGATCGTGATGCCCTGTTCGCCGAGAGCCACGCCGTCCTGATGCCGGGCTCCTGGCCCGAGCCGTTCGGGTTGGTCGCGATCGAGGCACTGGCCTGCGGCACGCCGGTCGTGGCTCGCCGGGTCGGCGGCCTCGACGAGATCATCCGCGAGGGCATCGATGGCTTCTTCGGCGACGACGTCACGGAGATGTCGTTCCTGGTCGAGGCGGTCGCGGACCTGGACCGGGAGGCGATCCGGACCTCGGTCGTGGACCGCTTCTCGGCGACCCGGATGGCCGACGGCTACGAGGCGGTCTATGCCCGGATGCTCGGGATCGAGGGCGACGCGGGCGGGCACGATCGCGCAACGTCCGGCCCGAACCTCGTCAGCGTGCCCGATCGCGAGGCGACCGACGAGCCAATGTCCGAGGCCACGCCCGCCTGACGCCGCGTACGAGTCGGCGCGCCCGCCCGTCGCGTCTCGCCCGCCGCCCGTCGCCCGCCGCGGCATCGCCCGCGGACCTCTGGTCCGTGCCCCTCGGGCCCGCGTTGCCATACGCCACCCCTGCGCGCATTAGCCGAGCGAACTCATCCATTTCCAGCCATACGCATCGCCACCGAGACGTATGGAGGCAATCCGGCGGCATGTCGGCCCGACGAACCGGTCTAACGCCACCCACCGGAGCGAGTGGCGAAATCCGGTTGCTCCCGGCAGCGCGGCCTTGGCGCTGGTGTTCCCCCAGCGCCGTTCCACGCTCGGGGCCCGGCCGCGCGGCCACGCTGCTCGCGGCGGCCGCATCGCTCGCCCGCGAAGCTCAGGCGCGGGCCATCACCCGCCGAAGGAGCAGCCACGCTCCCATGATGTACGCGACCGACAGCCCGCCCAGCAGCCAGATCTGCCAGACCGCGACCGTGCCGCCGCGGAACATGAAGTCGCCGAGCAGTCGGATCCCGTTGGCCACGGGCAGGGCATAGATCA
>JANLYK010000612.1:0-2427 GCA_031365595.1 Chloroflexota bacterium
TCGGCCCTCGAGCTGTTCTTCCGCCAGATCGCGGCCGGCGGCCCGGTGACGGTCACCGACCCGACGATGACCCGCTTCGTGATGACCACCGATCGGGCGGTCCAGCTCGCGATCCGGGCGGCCGAGGTCGCCCAGGGCGGCGAGGTGTTCGTGTTCAAGATGCCGGCCGCCCGCCTGTCGGACCTCGTGGATGCGGCGATTTCGGTCGTCGCCCCCGCCCACGGCCACGATCCGGCCCGGATCGCCACCGAGACGATCGAGGCCCGACCCGGTGAGAAGGCCTACGAGGAACTCATGACCGAGGACGAGTCCCTCCGGGCCCGCGACGTCGGCGAGATGTACGCCGTGCTGCCATCGATCGAGCCCCTCCCGGCCGTGGTGGCCGCCTACGCGTCGGTGGAGCACGCGCCAATCGGGGCCTATCGCTCGGACGGCGTCGCCCCGATGACCGCCGACGAGGCGCGGGCGCTCGTGGCCGAGACGTTCGGGGACGAGCGGTCCGCCGGATGAGGATCCTGGTCACGGGCGCGGCCGGGTTCATCGGGCGCTGGGTGGTCGGCGAGCTGCTCGCGCGCGGTCACACGGTCCTGCCGATCGACAACCTGGTCGCCGGCGACGTGACCAACCTCGACGAGTTCGCCGGGACACCCGGCCTGCTGCCGTTTGAGCAGGGCGACATCCGCGATGCGGCCGCCTGCACCCGCTGGCTGGACGGGGTTGACGCGGTCGCCCACCTGGCTGCCTCGATCTCCGTTCAGGACTCGATCGACGATCCGGCGACCACGTTCGAGAACGACGTGGTCGGCACGTTCAACCTGCTCGAGGCGAGCCGCGCGGTCGGGGCACGGTTCCTGTTCATGAGCACGTGCATGGTCTACGACCGGGCGACGACGCCCGAGGGGATCGCCGAGAGCCACCCAGTCAAGCCGGCGTCGCCGTACGCGGCCTCGAAGCTGAGCGGGGAGGCCCTGACCCTGTCCTACTTCCACGCCTACGGCCTGCCGACGACCGTGGTTCGCCCGTTCAACACCTACGGGCCGTTCCAGCGCTCCGTCGGCGAGGGCGGCGTCGTGGCGATCTTCAGCCGGCTGTCGCTCGCCGGCGAGACGCTCCGGATCTACGGCGACGGGACGCAGACGCGCGACCTCCTGTACGCCAGCGACTGCGCCCGGTTCGTGTGTCACGCGCTCCTGTCCGACGCGGCCCCGGGCCGGATCCTGAACGCGGGGACCGGCCACGACGTCAGCGTCAACGAGCTCGCGGCCGCGGTCGAGCCGGACGCGGCCCGGATCGTCCACGTCGAGCACATCCATCCCCAGAGCGAGATCGCGGTCCTGCGCTGTGACGCGCGCGAGGCGGAACGGACCCTGGGCTGGCGGCCGGTGGTCTCGCTCGATGACGGCCTTGGCCGCGTCCGATCCTGGATGGCCGAGCGGATCGCGGCCGGGATCCCGATTCGATGACGGGCCGGAGCCCGATGGCGAACCACAGACCGTGAGCGGGCCGGCCGGCGGGTCCGGCGGCGCCCGATTGGCGATCGACGGTGGCGATCCCGTCCGCGCGACCCTCTTGCCGTACGCCCGCCAGTCGATCACCGACCGGGATGTCGAGGCGGTGGCCGCCGCCCTTCGCTCGGACTGGCTGACGACCGGCCCGCGCGTCCCGGCATTCGAGGCTGAGCTGGCCTCATTCACCGGCGCCCGCCACGCGATCGCATTCTCGTCGGGCACGGCGGCCCTGCATAGCGCTGCGGCGGCGGCCGGCCTGGGTCCGGGCGACGAGGCCGTGACGACGCCGATGACCTTCGCAGCGACCGCCAACTGCGTGCTGTACGTCGGGGCCGAGCCGCGGTTCGCGGACATCGACCCGGGCACGCTGCTCATCGACCCGGCCGCCGTGGCCGCCGCCATCACGCCCCGGACGAAAGCGCTCCTGCCCGTCGACTACGCAGGCCAGCCGGCCGACTATCCGGCGCTCCGTGCCATCGCGGACGCGGCCCCCGGCGGCCCGCTCACGATCATCGCCGACGCGTCCCACTCGCTGGGAGCGACGCTCGCGGGCCGATCCGTCGGGACCCTCGCCGACATGACCGTCCTGAGCCTCCACCCGGCCAAGATCCTGACGACCGGCGAGGGCGGCGCGGTCCTGACCGATCGCGCTGACCTCGCGGATCGGCTGCGGCGGTTTCGCAATCACGGGATCGGGACGGAGCTGGCGGCCCGGCGCGACTGGACCTACGACATGGTCGAGCTCGGCTACAACTACCGCCTGACGGACATCGGCGCGGCCCTCGGCTCGAGCCAGCTCGAGCGGATCGAGAGCTTCCTCGCGGCCCGCCGGCGGCTGGCCACGCGCTACCTCGAGCGGCTGGCCGGCCACGAGCTGCTCGATCCGCCGGTCGTCGTGCCCGGCGCCGATCCGGCATGG
>JANLYK010000020.1:0-5311 GCA_031365595.1 Chloroflexota bacterium
CGAACGTGTGCTCGTGACCGATCGACTTGGCCGAGTCCCGATCGCCCACCGGGTCGTCGTCCAGTCCGCGAGCTCGTTGGGCGAGCGCGGCGCCGTGCTTTCCGAACCGGCGGACGAGGAGGTCGTCGGGGAGTGCCGCGAGGTCGCCGATCGTCCGGACCCCGTACTCGCGCAGGACCGTCGCCGACTTCTCGCCGACGCCCCACAGTCGTCGGATCTCGAGCGGAGCGAGGAACGTGGCCTCGTCGCCCGGCTCCACGACCACCAGGCCGTCCGGCTTGCGCAGGTCCGACGCAATCTTGGCGACCAGCTTCGTTGTTGCCACCCCGACCGAGATCGTCAGATCGACCGCCGCCTTGACCTCGTCCTTGATCCGTCGCCCGATCGCCTCGCCGTCACCGAACAGGACGCGCGAGCCCGTGACGTCGAGGAACGCTTCGTCGATCGAGATCGGTTCGACGAGCGGGGTGAACCTTCGGAGAACGGCCATCACCCCCTTGCTGGCTGCCTGGTATTTCGCGCCGTCGACCGGCAGGAAGATGCCCTGCGGACAGAGGCGGCCCGCCTGGCGGAGCGGCATCGCCGAGTAGACGCCGAATGCGCGCGCCTCGTAGCTCGCAGTGCTGACGACGCCCCGATCGTTCGGCCCGCCGCCGCCCACGATCACCGGCTTGCCGCGGAGCTCCGGCCGGTCGCGCTGCTCGACGGCGGCAAAGAACGCGTCGAGGTCGACGTGCAGGATCGTCCGGCTCCAGGCCCGGGGCGGGGTCGTGGTCACCAGGCGATCATCGCACTCCTGTCGAGCATTTAGACCGGATGTTCACATCCTGTGCCGGCCGACCCCGCACCCGGCCCCGGCCCCGGCCCCGGCCCCGGCGGAATTTCGCCATACGCCAGCCACGCACGCACTAGACCGGGTCTCGAACGCGCGGCTGTCGAATCACCGCCAGAATTAGCTGCCGAGGGCAACATCTGGACCGACGACCCCCAACCATTGGGTCCGGGTCGCGTTAGTGCGCGCCACGCGAGCGTATGGCGAGAACAGCGCTGGCGGGCGACGACCCTGACCGGGGGACGGTGCCGCGCTACTCGGTCGGGCCGCGCGTCCGCCATGGGACGACCGGCCCGCCGACGCCACGACGGCACGCGACCCGGGAACCTAGCCCTTGGGCTCGACCACGATTGTGACCTCGGGCGACATGCCCGAGAACACCTTGATCGCGACCTTGTAGGTCCCGAGCGACTTCAGGGGCTCCTCGAGGTCGATCTTGTGGCGATCGACCGTGATCCCGCGCCGAGCAAGCGCATCGGCGATGTCCTTGTTCGTGATCGAGCCGTACAGCTTGCCGCCCTCGCCGACCTTGACGCCCATCGTCAGGGTCGTCGACGCGATCCGGGTCGCGGCAACATCCGCGTCGGCGCGCTCGCGCACCCGCTTGTCCTCGCGGCTCGCGATGTCATGCTGCCAGGCGCGATACGCCCCGCCCGCGGCCGGCACGGCGACCCCGTTCGGAATCAGGAAGTTCGTGGCGTAGCCGTCGGCCACCTGCTTCATCTCGCCGCTCTTGCCGAGCTTGTCGACGTCCTTGGTCAGGATGACCTTCACGCGCTGGGTTCCTCCTTGTTGATCCACTGGCGGACCCTCGGGCCCACGCCCGAGCTCTGGAATGCCGCGCCGGCCTGGCCGATCAGCTCCGGGATCCGACGGATCGTCTTGCGAACCGGGCCCGGCGTCAACCGTCGGATCCGGGCGATGTCCTCATTGAACGCAACCCGATCGATGTCGAGCTCGACGAGCTTCTCGTCGATCAGCTCCTGGGGCACGCCATCGAGGAAGAGGTCCACGGCGAGGACGACGATGACGAAGTCGTCGAGGCCGCCGAGGATCGGGATGTCGTCGGGGATCAGGTCCCGCCCGACGAGCAGGTAGCCCGCGGCGCCGGCGAGCATCGCCTTGCGCGCCGCCGGTGTTCGCTCGTCGATGAGCAGGGCGAGCATCAGTCGTGCGTACAGGGGAGCTCGGCTGGCCAGCGGCATGAACGCCATGAATCCGAGCGCGCGGCCGAGCGTGCTCGACCGTCGTCCCTGTTGATCCTTGCCCTTCGATCCGCGCGCCATTCAATCCCTTCCGCGTCGCCGACACGGTCGCGCGCACGCGCAGCCGTGGCCGGGGTCCGAGAGTCTATCAGCCCCGACCACGAAGGCAGCGGCCTCGCTTGACATCGAACGTCCGTTCGGTATCATGGCTCGACAAGGAGGCGCAGGTGACCAAGCACGATGCCGACCGCAAGGCACGGATCCTCGACTACATCGCAGCGACGCTGCGTTCGCGTGGGTTCCCGCCCTCGGTCCGCGAGATCGCGAAAGCCGTCGGACTCGCCTCCACGTCGGCGGTCCACCACCACCTCCAGATCCTGGAACGGGACGGCTATCTCGAGCGGGGCGCCGCCCAGTCCCGCGCCATCCGCCTGACGCCGTTTGCGGCAATGCGCCTGGGGCTGGCTGCGGAGCTCGTTCCCCAGTCCGGCACCATGGAGGCCCACGTCCTGCCGGTGATCGGCGAAATCGCGGCCGGCGGCCCGATCGAGGCCTACGCCGACGCGTCGGAGACGATCGGTGTGCCGGACATGCTCGCGCCGTCGGGCGACGCCTATGTGCTCAAGGTCCGCGGCGACTCAATGATCGAGGCGCACATCGCGGACGGCGACTTCGTCCTGATCCGTCCCCAGAACACTGCCCGCAACGGCGACATCGTGGTTGCCCAGGTCGAGGAGAACGCCGTCACCCTGAAGCGGTTCTTCAAGGAGAAGGATCGCGTCCGTCTCCAGCCGGCCAACCCGAACTACCCGGCGATGTTCTATGACGATGTCCGCATTCAGGGCAAGCTCATTGGCGTCATCCGCCGCCTCGACTGAGTCGCGCCGCCCATTCGGCCCCATCGCCGCGTTGCCTCCTGCGCGCCCTCACTCATGCACTGCGGTGCACTCGTTCGGGTGCTCGTCGGCGCCTTGCGCTGAGACCGCCTGACCGGCGCTCCGGTTCCTGCGGGTCGTCCACAGGGTTTCCACAGTGATCGGCGGATCCGCTCAAGTTCGTGGACGGCGTTCGGGGATAACTCCCTAGAGGGCCCTCGGGCTGGCCGTGACACTGAAGGTGACACAGCCAGCTGCCACTCTTCGAGGTGCCCGTGATCGACCGTCTGCCGCCCCAGAGTCTCGAGGCCGAGCAATCGGTGCTCGGCGCGATCCTCATCGACCGTGACGCGGTCGTCGAGGTCGCGGAGTTCCTGCGGCCTGCGGACTTCTATCGCCAGGCGAACGCCAGGATCTTCGAGGCGGTCCTCGAGCTGTTCGAGAAGCGTGAGCCGATCGACATCGTCACCGTCGCCGAGGCCCTCGAGCGCAGCGGAGACATCGAGGCGATCGGTGGCCGCGCCTACCTGTCGAACCTGTCGAGTTCGACGCCGACTGCGGTGCACGCGGTCCAGTACGCCCGGATCGTCGAGCGCAAGGCCGTCCTTCGCAACCTGATCGGCGCCGCCGGCCGGATCGCGGGGATCGGCTACGAGGACTCCCCCGAGATCCAGGAATCGATTGATCGGGCCGAGGCGGAGCTGTTCGCCGTCAGCCAGAAGCGGGTCGCATCCGGGTTCCAGAAGCTCGACACCCTGCTCCACCAGGCCTATGACCGCCTCGACTATCTGCACGCTCATCGCGGCGAGATCAGCGGCGTGCGAACGGGCTTCGCCGACCTGGACACGTTGACCACCGGGCTCCAGAAGAGCGACCTCGTGATCCTCGCCGCCCGGCCGAGCGTGGGCAAGACGAGCTTCGCGCTGAACATCGCCGAGCACGCCGCGGTGAAGGAGCGCAAGAGCGTCGGGGTGTTCAGCCTCGAGATGAGCAAGGAGCAGCTCGTGCTGCGCCTCCTGTCGAGCGTGGCGAACATCGACAGTCAGCGGCTCCGGAGCGGGTTCCTCGAGGAGCTCGACTTCGCCCGGATCGCGCCGGCGATGAACGCGCTGTCCGAGGCGCCCCTGTACATCGACGACACGCCGAGCATCAGCACGATGGAGCTCCGGACCAAGGCGCGCCGACTGCACGCCGAATCGGGCCTCGATCTCGTGATCGTCGACTACCTCCAGCTCATGCAGGCGGCCACCACGAGCCGCGACTCCAATCGCGTCCAGGAGGTCTCGGAGATCTCACGCGGGCTGAAGGCCCTGGCCCGCGAACTGAGCGTCCCGGTCATCGCCCTCTCGCAGCTCAGCCGACAGCCCGAGATGCGCAACGAGAACGAGCCCCGGCTCTCGGACCTGCGCGAATCAGGCGCGATCGAGCAGGATGCCGACCTCGTGATGTTCCTGTACCGCGAGAAGGAACGCCCGGCCGATGAGGGCGAGGCCGATGGCGAGGTGATCCATCTCAAGCTCGCGAAGCACCGCAACGGCCCCACCGGAAACATCGACCTGTGGTTCAAGAAGGCCCAGACCCGCTTTGTCTCGTACGCCGGCGAGCGCTACGCGGCTGCGGGCTAGCCCTCGTATTCGAAACCGATCTTCAAGTCCACGCGATATTCGACGATCTCGCCGTCGCGGACCTCGGCGGTCGAGCGGACGACCTCGACGGTCTGGATGTTGCGAACGGTCTTCGAGGCGGTCTCAACGGCCCGGCGCGCGGCGTCGCTCCATGAGTTCGGGCTCCGGCCGACCATCTCCCGGATGATGATGACGCCCATGCGATCGTGACCTCCTGCGTGCGGTGGGCGGAAGTCTAGCCCCGGAATCGATGAGGCCGACCCGTTCGGGCCGGCCTCCGGTGCGCGGTGACGGTCGCGCGGTCCGTGTCGATGGACGGTCAGGCGGTGACGCTCACCGGCTGGCTCGCAGCCCGAACCTTGTCGAAGCAGGTGCTGCAGTAGACCGGCCGGTCGTTCCGAGGCGCGAACGGGACCATCGCCTGGCCACCGCAACTGCCACAGATCGCGGCGTGGAATTCGCGCGGGCCGCCGTCGGTCCGGGCGCGCTTGGCGACAGCCCGACAGGCCGGACATCGCTGGGGGTCGTTGAGCAGGCCCTTGCTCGAGAAGAACGTCTGCTCACCGCTGGAAAACGTGAACTCACCTGCGCAATCGCGGCAGGTGAGGATCCGGTCCTGGAACACGATTGCCCGTTCCTCCTGGTTAGCGCGCGGTCGCCCCGGTTGCGGTCGCGGCCCCCCGCTCGAGCAGGTCGGTTCGTCGGGCTGACAGGTGGACGCGCCGCGACGGATCGAGCCGGCTCGGACCCGGACTCATGAAGGGACAGTAGCGG
>JANLYK010000024.1:0-3414 GCA_031365595.1 Chloroflexota bacterium
TCGCCGGTCGCGACCCAGCTGCTCCACGCGGTGGGGCTGGCCCTCGCGGCCAAGATCCGCAAGACCGGCCAGGTGGCGCTGACGATCATGGGCGAGGGCTCGTCGAACCAGGGCGACGTCCACGAGGGCCTGAATTTCGCCGCAATCCACAAGCTGCCGTTCATCTTCATTGTCGAGAACAACGGCTACGCGATCTCGGTGCCGCTCGCCCGCCAGGTGGCCGGCTCATCGGTCGCGAATCGCGCAGAGGGGTACGGGATCCCGGGCGTAACCGTCGACGGCTCCGACGTCCTCGCCTGTTATGCGGCCGCGCGCGACGCCGTCGCCCGCGCCCGCGCCGGCGACGGCCCGACCCTCATCGAGTGCAAGGTCACCCGCCTCACCGGCCACTCGAGCGACGACCAGCAGTCGAAGTACCGCTCCGAGGAGGAGATGGACGCCCAGAAGGCACTCGACCCGGTGCCCAAGTTCCGAGCGCAACTGGTCGAGGCCGGGATCCTGACGCCCGAGGCCGAGGAGCGGATCAACGCGGCGATCAAGGAAGCCGTCCACGACGCGACCGAATACGCCGAGGCGCAGCCCGACCCCGAGACGCGAACGGCGATGAAGTGGGTCTACGCCGAGGACTGGCCGTCCGAGACGCCGCCGCCGTGGGGGATGGGGGAGTCGAGCGCGGCCGGCGCCGACGAGGCTGCCGAAGCCGACGAACCCGCCGAAGCGATCGACGAGAGCGCCCACTGATGGCCCTCAAGACCTTCATCGAGGCGATCCGCGACGGGCTCCGCGAGGAGATGGCCCGCGACGAGAACGTCATCATCCTCGGCGAGGACGTCGGCAAGAAGGGCGGCGTCTTCCTCGTCACCGACGGCCTGTGGGGTGAGTTCGGCGACGACCGGGTCATCGACACGCCCCTCACCGAGAGCCAGATCATCGGGACCTCGATCGGGGCAGCGATCGGCGGGCTCCGGCCGGTCGCCGAGATCCAGTTCGCCGACTTCATCCACCCGGCGTTCAACCAGCTCGTGTCGGAGGCGGCCCGCATCCGCTACCGCTCAAACAACGGCTACTCCGCCCCGATGGTTGTCCGCGCCCCGTACGGCGGCGGCGTCCACGGCGCGCTCTATCACTCGCAGTCGGTCGAGGCGTTCTACACCCACGTGCCGGGCCTCAAGGTCGTGATCCCGTCGACCCCCTACGATGCGAAGGGCCTCCTCCGGAGTTGCATCCGCGACGACGATCCGGTCCTGTTCTTTGAGCACAAGAAGATGTACCGGAGCGTCCGCGGCAACGTCCCCGACGGCGAGTACACCGTGCCGCTCGGCAAGGCGCAGGTCACGCATCCCGGGACCCAGGTGACGGTCATCGCCTACGGACTGATGGCCCACTACGCCCTGGAAGCCGCCGACCGCGTCGCCGACGACGGGATCAGCGTCGAGGTCGTGGACCTCCGGACGCTCCGCCCGCTCGACAAGGAGACCGTCCTCGATTCGGTGCGGAAGACCGGCAAGTGCCTCGTGGTCTACGAGGACAATCGGTTCGGCGGCTACGGAGCGGAGGTGGCCGCGATCGTCGCCGAGGAGGCGTTCGACTACCTTGACGGCCCAGTCACGAGGATCGCGGGCCCGGACGTCCCCGGCGTTCCCTACAACCACGTCCTCGAGGACTGGTTCATGGTGAATCCCGAGAAGATCGCCGACGGCATCCGCAAGCTCGCCGCGTACTGATGGCCGACCTCGGCCCGGTCGAGGCACGCCTCCGGGCCATCGTCGACGCGTATCGCGACCGGCTCGTGGTCGGTTCGGTCTACGGCCTCGAGACCCTCACCCGGCCGAACGCCAAGGCCCACGACTTCTTCGCCTTCGTCAAGCCAGGCGCGTCGTACGTGAGCCTGTACCTCAAGCCCATCTACACCTGGCCCGACCTGCTCGACGACATCTCGCCTGCGCTTCGCAAGCGGCTGCAGGGCACCCGGACGGCATTCAGCTTCGCGATCGTGGACGACCCGCTGCTCGCCGAGCTCGAGACCCTCGTAGACCGAGCCTTCCGACGCTACGCCCGGGCGGGCGCCGTGAAGATCGACGTGTCACCGGCGGCGCCTCCGGCCGAGGCCAGCTCCTGACTGACTGAAGCGCGTCGCGTACGTCAGGGGCGCGGAGTCCATGGATCCGGGCCGCCACTTGCAGCTCGGCGGAGCTCATGCGGGCGCCCTGGGTCGATGTCGCAACGCACCAATCCGGCTGGGCGCAACGGAACCCGGCCCGCGACCAGGGCGTCCCCGCGCTACACAACCCGTCCCCGAGGCCCGATCCGATGCGTCGAACCACCCTCGCCCGTCTGCTCGCCCTTGTGATCCTCGTCGCCGCGTGTACGCCAGTGCGGACCGGTCCGGCACCCAGTCCCAGCCCAAGCCCCGGCGTCCCGTTGACCCCGGCCGAGCTGCGCTTCGCCCTCATCGACCAGCTCGGGCCGCTCTGGTACTGCGACCCCGACTTCTACCCGGTCGCCCGCGACGACGAGCCGACCCAGGCGGTCAAGCGCTTCGACGAGGTCCGGGCGGACCCCGCGCTCTTCGCGACGCTTGCGTCCCACCTCGGGGTCAACGTGGGGGCCGCCTTCACGGCCGACCAGAAGCTCGCCCTCTATCGATCCTGGAAGCAACTCAACGCGATCGTCCTCGAGCCCGCCGACGGTGGTCGGTTCAGGTTCGACTACCTCAACGCACCGGCGCCCGGCGCGACCGAGGGTCGCCGGACGTCGGGCACGATCGGGGCCGACGGCACGATCACCATCGAGCAGCAGGCGGCGGCCGGTGAGCCAAACTGTCCGATCTGCCTCGCCCTCGGCACGCGGATCGCGACGCCCGACGGCGAGATCGCGATCGAGGACGTCCGGGTCGGGATGGCGGTCTGGTCGATCGATTCGAACGGGCGCCGCTTCGCCGCGACCGTTGTCAGGATCGGGCGAACGCCCGTGGCCGCGTCGCACCGGGTCGTCCGCCTCGTGCTCGGGGACGGCCGGGTCCTGCGTGCCTCGCCCGGTCACCCGCTGGCCGACGGCCGCCTCCTCGCGACGATCCGCGCGGGCGATGCCGTCGACGGCGCGACGGTCGTGACCGCGACGCTCGAGGCTTACGACGGGGGATCGACCTTCGATCTCCTCCCGAGCGGGCCGACCGGCGCCTACTGGGCCGACGGGATCGCCCTCGGTTCGACGCTCTTCGGCAGCGGGTCTCGCTGACAGGCACTTCGCGGCTCGATGCGCGACACTAGGCCCCGAACGAACGGAGGCGGCCCCGATCCGCCCGGCGACCCGGAGGAACGACACAGTGGCCAAGGTGACGATGCCCCAGCTCGGCGAGAGCGTGGCCGAGGGGACGATCGGCAAGTGGCTCAAGCAGCCCGGCGACACGGTCGA
>JANLYK010000041.1:0-4025 GCA_031365595.1 Chloroflexota bacterium
GTGTGCGAGGCCACGATGGGCCGCGTCGCGATGGCGAGGACGTCGTCGATCGTCGCGGACGAGGCGTGGGCCACGTCGATGATCATCCGGCGCCGCTCCAGCTCACCGACCAGCTCGCGGCCGGCGCCGGTCAGCCCGCCCTGGACGACGCCGTGGGCCGACCCAGCGAACGCGTTGTCGAAGAAGTGGGCGAGCCCGACCATCCGGTAGCCGGCGGCGTCGAGCCGCTCGAGGTTGGCGAGGTCGTCGTCGAGCGCGTGGGCGCCCTCGATCGCGAGGAGGCCGGCGACGAGGGTGGGATCGGCCGGCCGGCGCGCCAGGAAACCTGCGAGACCCGCCGCCGACCGGATGAGTGTCAGCCTGCCCCGGGACTCGGCCGCGAACCCCGCCAGCCGTGCTGCCTGATGCTCGGCACGGGCCAGGCGACTGCGCCATGTGGCGCGCGGCCAGCCCAGGCCGAGGGCGACGAGCGTGATGTCGTCGGTCCGATCGTCGTTGCGCTCGATGTTCAGGTGGCGCGGGACCTTCGTCGCGACGCCGAACACCTGGAGCGCGGCGTTGCCCTCGACCATCCGCGGGACGTCGAGATGGCCGCGCCCGCCGCGAGCTAGCAGGTCGCGCCCGAACAGGAGCGAATCCGCGTGCAGATCGACGACCGTCAACCGGGCGTGCAGGGCGGCCGCGGACTCCGGCAGCGTGTACGGCCCCGGATCGGCGACCGGGCACAGGCGCAGCTCGGTCCGCGTCGCCAGGCGCTCCCCGACCGTCCGGCGCACGATCGGACCGGCCAGCGTCAGCCCAACGGCGCCGATCGCGCCGACTGCGGTGGCGCGCAGGGTTGGACGAACCCCCATCAGCCGGCCAGCTCGGCCGTGACCTCGTCGGGCAGGTCGACCGGCTCGCCGGTGTACGCCGCCGCCTGGAGCGTGAACAGCTGGGCGTAGCGACCGCCGAGCGCCATCAGCTCCTCGTGGGTCCCCTGCTCCACGAGCCGGCCATGCTCGAGGAACAGGATCCGGTCCGCCTGGCGGACGGTGGAGAAGCGATGCGAGATGTAGATCGCGGTCCGGCCCCGGGCGAGCGACCGCAGCCGGGCGAACAGCTCGAACTCGGCCTGGGCGTCGAGGGCCGACGTCGGCTCGTCGAGGAGCAGGATCCGGGCATCGCGCATGAACGCCCGCCCGAGCGCGATCTTCTGCCATTCCCCGCCCGACAGCTCCACGCCGCCGTCGAACCACTTCCCGAGGGGCGTGTCCCAGCCGTCGGGCAGCCGGTCGAGGAGCGAATCCGCGCCGCCCTTGCGTGCCGCGGCCTCGATCGCCTCGCGGTCCTCGAGATTGCCCAGCTCGCCGAGGCCGATGTTCTCGGCCGCGCTCGCCTGGTATGTGACGTAGTCCTGGAACATCCCGCCGATCAGCTTGCGAACGGCGGCGGGCTCGAGCTCGCGGAGGTCCACCCCGTCGAGCAGGATCGCGCCCGAGGTCGGGTCATACAGTCGGGTCACGAGCTTGATGAGCGTGGACTTGCCCGCCCCGTTCCGCCCGACAACCGCCACGGTCTCGCCCGGGGCGATGGTAAACGAGACGTCGGCCAGGGCATCTTCCTCGCGGCCCGGGTAGCGGAAGGTGACGTGGTCGAAGACGAGCTCGCCGGGCGTCGTGAGCGGATCGAGAACGGGCGCCGCGTCCCCGTCCGCCGCGGCTCCGCGCCGGGCGGTCGCGACCGAGCCGTCCCCGGCCGCCCCCTCGATCCCGACCGGCGTCGCGAGCAGCTCGAACAGGTCGTTCAGGTAGAGGTTGTTCTCGTACATCGAGCCCGCCCCGCCGAGGAGTCCCTGGACCGAACCCTGGACCGACGAGGCGGCCTGGGTGAACAGGGTCAGATCGCCGAGTGTCAGCTTCCCGGCGATGGCCTGTAACGCGACATAGAGGTAGGTCAGCGAACCGGCCAGCGTGGTGATCGTCGACCAGATGAAGCCCGCGAAGTAGCGGGTGACGACGAGCCCGCGCTGGCGGTCCTGGTACACGCCCGACAGCTGGCGGAAGCGGTCGATGAAGTACGGCCCGAGGCCGAACAGCTTGACCTCCTTGGCGTACGTGTCGGTCGTGACGAGGGTCGTCAGGTAGTCCATCCGGCGGCGGAGGGGCGAGGCCCAGCGGGCGAACGAGTAGCCCCGCCAGCCATAGCGCGTGTCGGCGATGAACGCGGGGATCGGGGCGATGAGGGCGACGAGCGCGTGGAGCGGGCTGAGCGCGATCAGGAGCGCGATCATCGACACGAACGCGATGAACGTCTGGATCAGCCCGAACACGCCGCTGACCATGAACAGCGGCCGGCTCGACGCCCCCTGCTGCGCTCGCCGGAGCAGGTCGTAGGACGTCGAGTCCTCGAAGAACGCCAGATCCAGCTTCGCCGCGTGATCCATGATCTCGAGCTGGATCCGGTTCGTGACCCGCTCCTGGAGGAGCTGCTGACAGACGTTCCGAAGGGTGCCCAGGAACGACGACAGGGCGAAGACCGCGAACTGGGCGACCGCGAGCAGAATGACCGTCCCGACGGCGTCGAGCTCGAGCGGGCCGAACGTGATCGTCGCCGGCAGCGCCGGGTTGGCGTTGACCGCGATCGCCCGGACGACGGCGTCGATCAGGAGCTTGGCGATGTACGCCGTGATCGCGGGCACGACGCCGGCCACGATCGTCGCGAAGGCCAGACCGATCGTGAGGATCCTGCTGGCCGACCAGACGAGGCCGAGGACGCGCGGCAGAGTGCCCGCAAGTGCGCGGGCGGCATCGCGGATCCGGGCCAGGCGGTCGCGGAGATTGGTCGGGCCGTCGTTCGGCGGATCCGGGATGTCGGGGTTGCCGCTGAGCCCGCTCTCGCGACCCTCGACACCGGGCCTGAGCTCGCGTCGGAGACGGTTGCCGCGGGGAATGATCGGCGGGTGGTTCAGGCTCGGCCCCCGATCGGGGTCGGGTGGAGGGTCGCTGCCTCGTCGGCGATCGTCGCCGTCTCGCGGGCGGCCACGCCCCGCACGTGGCGGTCGCGGCGATCAGCTGCCTCGGGCGTCCGGATCTCATCGAGGAAGGCGAGCGATCGGGCGTCGCGCTCCAGGGCGATCCGCAGGAAGTCGCGCAGGGCGCTCTCGACCTCGCGCTCCGTCGCGAGGCTCAGGCGCAGGCCGGAGATGGCCTCGACGTCCTGGCGCTGATAGGCCTTGAGCAGCTTCAAGGCGTCGAGCGTCAGGCCCGCCCGATCGTGCGGTGGTCCCGGGCAGCGGTCGCACAGGACCCCGCCGAGCGGCGGCACCCAGCGGAACCGGCCGTCGACCTCGAGCGCGCGATCGCACTCGACGCAGCGGTCGACCTCGGGCCGAACGCCGAGTTCGTCGGCGAGGTGCATCTCGAACCAGCGGGCGACCCGGCCCGGGGCCATCCCGGCATCGAGCAGCTCGTACGAGCGCCGGAGCAGCGCGTAGACCTGGTCGGCGCCGTGGCGTTCCTCGAGCGAGCGGTCGGCGAGCTCGGCGAGGTACCACGCAGTCGCGGCGCTCTCGAGCGAGTCGCGCAGGTTCAGCCAGGCGTGGCCGACGCTGACCTGGGTGACGACATCGAACGTCCGGCCGCGGGCGAGCAGGACATTGAGCTCGGCGAACGGCTCGAGGCTGCCCCCGATCCGCGAGGTCGGCCGGCGGATGCCCTTGGCGATCGCCTTGATCTTGCCGCCGGTCGGGGTGATCAGGGTGAGTATCCGGTCGGCCTCGCCGTAGTCGAAGCGCGACAGGACGATCGCATCAGTCGCATATCGGCGCGGGATCGGCACGCTCCGACGGTAGCACCTCTCCTCGTCAGAAGCCGTCAGGAACGTCGCGAGCATTCCGGTTGATCCAACGGCCGCGAGCCTGCGAACCCATGACAGGCGCCGGTGCGGTCGCGTCCCCCGAACCGGCGCCTCTTCGCGCCCGGCGCTGGTGGCGCTCCGGTGCAGGCCGGCGGGCGCGACCGGGTACGAGCGGGCGCGAGCTGGCG